>NZ_JBHXFJ010000078.1:0-29989 GCF_042722465.1 Streptomyces sp. NPDC127098 | reverse complement strand
TCTCTCCCCCCCGCCCCGCGGGGGGGGGGCCCCCCGGCGCGCCCGCCCCCGCCCGGCGCCGGCCCCGGCGGCCCCCCCGCCGGCGCCCCGCCCGCGCGGGGGGGGGGGGGGCCCCCACACGGCACGGGGCCGGCCGGTCAGGACCTGAAGATGGCCTTCTCGACGTCGTTGGGCCCGTTGAACTGTTTGCTGGGCAGCTCCTCCAGCTGGTGGACGAGGCCGCTGTTCGCGTGGTTCTGCTTGGCCCGGTCGACCAGGGCGTTCTTGTCCGCGGGGTAGGCGGCGCCCTTGAGGGCCCGCTGGACCTCGATGGGGTTGGTCTTGGCCATGGTGGCATCCCTCGTTCGTGTCTCTCGTGTCTCTTCGGGATCCCGGTCCGCGTACCCGCCGGGGCGGACCAGCCAACACCCCAGGACCGGGAGAATCAGGATGTGTCCGGCGAATCCTCCAGGGCTTCGGCGATCGCCAGGTGCGGGTCGTGGCGGCGGGCCGCGTCGCGCAGTCGCCGGGCGGCCCGCCGGTGGCGGCCGTCGGTCAGCACCCGCTCCACCGCGTGCCGCAGGGCGCGGGCGCCGGGGCGCGCGGTGCGCAGGTCGAGCCCGGCGCCGCTCCACGCGACCCGGGCGGCGACCTCGGGCTTGTCCTCGGTCGCGCCGGCCACCACCAGCGGCACGCCGTGGGCCAGCGCGGCGTGCGTCCCGCCGTAGCCGCCGTTGGTGACCAGCGCGGCGGCGTGCGGCAGCAGCCGGTCGAAGGGGACGTAGGCGGCGACCACGGCGTTCTCCGGAAGCCCGCCGAGGGCGCGGCGGACCTCGGCCGGCCCCTCGGGGCGGCCGGTGGCCGCTATCACCAGCGGGCGGCGGCCGGCGAGGCCACGCAGCGTGGGGACGACGAGGTCGGTGAGGTCGGCGTTGGCGAGGGTGCCCTGGGTGACCACGACCACCGGCCGGCCCTCGGCGAGCCTGGGCCACCAGTCGGGCGGGGCGAAGCCGGCGACGGTCGCCGGGGGCAGCGGGCCGGCGAACCGGAAGGAGGCCGGCAGGTCGCCGCGCGGGTACTCGAACTCGGGGACGGTGAGCTGGAAGTAGACGTCGGGCGCGGTGACGGTGAGGTCGTAGAGGAAGCCGGGCAGCGGGGCGCCGAGGCCGGCGAAGACGCGTTCGGCGTGGGCCTGCGCGGCGGCGAGCCGGCTTCTGACCAGCGCGCCCTGTGCCCGGTGGGTTCGGTGGGCGCGCGGGCCACGGGCCGGCGGGCGCCCACTGCCGTAGGGCGGCGCGTCGGCGCTGAGCGCCATGGGCGGCAGCACGCCGAGCGCGATCAGCCGCGGCCGTGGCCCCGGCGCGCCGGCGCCGAGGACCAGCGGCAGCGCGCCGAGGAAGAGCATGTCGGCGACGACGGCGTCCGCCCGGTGGCGGTCAAGCAGCGCGCGCAGCCCTCGCCACTGGCCGGGGGCCGCGTCGGTGAACACCCGTCGGAGGTAGAAGGCGTCCATGGCGAGCCCGGGGCGCAGTTCGGCGAAGCCGGGGAAGCCGGCGGCCATCGCGCGGTCGTCGTAGTCGGCCTCGGCGGGCAGCGGCACGAAGCGGGCGCCGATCGCGGTGGCCCGGTCGGCGAACCGGGCGCCGGTGAGCACGGTCACGTGGTGGCCGCGTGCGACGAGGTCGGCGGCGACGGTGAGCAGCGGGGTGACGTGGCCGTGCAGCGGGGTGGCGGCGACCACCACCCGGCGGGGCACGCGACCGGTCCCGGGCGGGGGCGGCGGTTCGGAGCCGGTGACCGGCACGGTGGTCATGCGGCACAAGATAGCCACCCGTTCGGGGGGCCCGCCGACGAGCCGGTCCAGGCCGCCGGCCGCCGGGTGCGCCACAGTGCTGCCATGACCGTGACGGACGCCGAGACCGCGGTGTTGATCGTCGGCGGTGGGCCGGTCGGACTCACCGCCCGAGCCCTCCTCGAACGCTGGGGCGTGTCGACACTGCTGGTCGAGAGGCACCGCGAACTCTCGCCGCTGCCACGGTCGCGGCTGGTCAACGTGCGTTCCATGGAGATCTTCCGCCAGCTCGGCCTCGCCGCCGACGTCACGTCCAGGGCGTTCGCGCCGCGGTACGGCCGGATCCGCTTCCGCGACACCCTGCGGGACGGCGACTTCGCCACGGCGGCGATGATCGGGGTGAACGAGCCGGTGCCCGAGAGCCCCGAGATCGGCGCGGTCACCTCGCAGGACCGGTTGGAACCCGTCCTGCTCGCCGCCGCGAGGGCGCCGGTCCGTTTCGGGGTCGAACTCGTCGGCCTCACCGAGCGGCGCGACGGCATCGTGGCCGAACTCACCGACCACGAGCGAGGCGGGACGACCCGGGTACGCCCCCGTCATGTGCTCGCCGCCGACGGCGCGAACTCCACCGTCCGGGGGCTGCTCGGCATCGGCACCACGGGCCCCGGTCCGATGCGGGCCTTCACCACCGTCGTCTTCGACGCCGACCTCGACGCCTGGTGCGCGCGGCAGCCCGCCGGGGTCTACTTCACGGCGCACGGGCTGTTCGCCCCGCTCTACCCGGAGGGCGGTTGGGCCTGGTTCGCGCCCACTCCCGAGGACCCCGACCACGCCGACTGGCCGGGCCTGGTGGCCCGCGCCCTCGGACCGGGACCCGAGGCGCGGGTGAACGTGCTCCGGGTCGGGCACTGGGTGATGAACGGGTTCGTCGCCGAACGGTTCCGGCACGGCGGGGCCCTGCTGGCCGGTGACGCCGCGCACGCGATCCCCATCGTCGGCGGCCTCGGCATGAACGCCGGCATCGCCGACGCGCACAACCTCTGCTGGAAGCTCGCCGGCGTCCTCCAGGGCTGGGCCGGCCCGGGCCTGCTGGAGACGTACCAGACCGAACGCCACCCGGTCGCCCGCCGCACGCTCGACCAGGCGGTGGAGAACACCCGGCTGATGCTTCAGGTGCAGCACCGCCGCCGCGCGCAGCGCGCGTCGGGCGACCCCACCACCCCATTGGAACTCCCTTGGTCCGAGCGGTACTTCGCCCAGCTCGGCCTGGTGCTCGGGGTCGCCTACCGCTCCCCGGCCGTCCTGCCCGACGACGCCACCACGCTCGAACCGCCCGATGCGGGCACGACGTACGTGCCCACGCCTGAGCCGGGACACCGCATGCCGCATCTCCCCCTTCCCGACGGCCGCTCCACGCTCGACACCCTCGGCGAGTGGTTCACCCTGCTCACCCCGGCACCCGCCCGCTGGGCGCCACCGGCCGCCGCGCCATGGCCGCTACGCGTCGAGCCGCTGCGGCCCGAGCCGGCGGAACACCTCGGCCTGGGCCCCCGCGGAGCGCTGCTCGTCCGCCCCGACGGGCACATCGCAGCCCGCTGGGACGACCGCCCACCGCACGCCGCCCTCCATGACGCCCTCGCCGCGATCACCCGCCGGGGCTACTGAATCCACGGCGTCGACGGGTGGTGGTAGCCGGCCTGGACCGTCGGCCAGTCGTAGCGGGCGGAGGTGGCGTTCTCGATGGTCGCCTGGCCCCCGTTGCCGTTGACGAAGGCCGCCAGCCGCCGCTGGAAGGACAGCCAGAGCCGGTGCGCGGCACCGAAGACCGTGGCCTCCGCGACGCTGTCGACCACGGAGGTCGTCCGGTCCGCGCCACGGGTGTGGAAGACGAACTCGCCCGCCGCTCCCGGCACGAAGCCGAACTCGCGGTTGCCGCTCACGGGATGGCCGCCGTCGTCGGGGGTCCACAGGGTGGAGAACACCCAGTGGTCGGGGGCGATGTCGGACAGGACGACCGAGCCGTCGTCCACGTTGATGCCCGAGGAGAACATGTCGATGGAGACCACCGCGCCGGGAAACGCCGTGGGCAGGAAGAGCGGCAGCCAGGCCGCGGTGTCGATGTCGGGGTCGTAGGGCTGGAAGTTGCAGCCGTCCGGGGCCCCGTCGACGAAGTCGTTGATGTTGCGGCGCACGAACTCCAGGAGTTGCGCGGCCGTCATCGTGCTGCTTCCGTCCGTCGGCAGCGCCTCGACCCGTACCGGGTAGTGGTCGAGGTTGATCGGGCCCTTGGCGTCCTCGATGGCATGGACCACCCGCGACGGGCCAAGCAGTCCGAACCGCTCGTTCAGCCCCGCCTGCATGGGCCCCGGCGGCCGGAAGCTGATCAGGTGCTCCCATGCCTGGAGCGCCGGCGGGGCCGGCACTGGCTGGGGTGGCTGGGCGGGGGTGGGTGGCGGACTGAAGATCGCGTTGAGACGACCACTCGTACCGGGACCGACGACGCCGTCATGGACCGACATTCCGGCCGGCACCGCTAGCTGCTGGTCGATCTTGAACTGGCGCACCGTGTGAACGGTCGCGTCGTCGTACGTGAAGGTGGCGAGCAGTGGATAACCGAGGTCCCGCAGCGCGCCCTGGACGGCCCCGACGGCCATGGGGTCGTTCGGCCCCTCGACCACGAGATCGCCGTTGGCGTCGAATCCGTCCGACGTCATGCGGGCGCCTGCCACGCATTCCTCGAACTGGGTGATGCCCGAAAACCGCGGGGCGATGGCCACGCTCATCGTTCGACCCCTTACGTCACCAGGACAGCGCCTGTGGTGGAGCGACATCCCCGAGACCTTTTCCACGATATTCGGGCATCCGGTATCCGACCACCGCGGAGGCGCTGCGCCGAAACGGTGACCGCCTACCGCGTGACATGGCGAGCGCGCCGGACCGCGCCGCCTCGGAGCCGCCGCAAGGATGCGGGAGAGCCCGCCCGCCCCCACCCCCGGAGGCCCCGTGTCCGACGCCCGGCGCCTGCTGCTGCACCGCCCCCAGGACATGCTGTTCGTCCCCGTGGATCTCGTGAACCTGACGCAGCGGCGCGGGCGGTTGGTCGTCGAGGACCAGGAGCGGCCGGGACTCGTCGTCTTCCACCTGCCGCCCCAGCACGTCGCCGAGGTCTCGGCCGACACCGTGGCGGACGCTACCCCGGGACGAGCCGCCTGGTCCTCGGGGTCGACGACCCTGGCGTTCACCGTGCCACCCGGGCGGCCGGGCGTCGGCTTCGACGTCGGCGACCTGCTCGACTGGGCCGCCCTCGGCCTGCGCTGCCTGCCGCCGGGCGGAAAGCCGGACGGCGACGACCCCCGGGCCCTGGACGGTCAGCCAGTCACCGCCATCGAGTTCCCCACCCGGCTCCTGCTCACCCCGGAAGGGCCCGTCGCCTGGACGTCGCACGCCGCCCCGGTGGACTTCGACGGCCGCACCGAGCTGTGGCACACCTTCCTCAAGGCAGAGGACGGCGGCGACCTCTCGCTGCGCGCCTTCGCGGTCCCCCCCGGCCGCCCCGACCACGGCGAGCCGTTGCTCCCCCTCAAGCCGCAGGACCTGCAGGACATCGTCACCCTGACCACCGCCACCGACATCGCGGGCTATGTCCCCCTGCCGCTGACCGCCCACCGGTTCCTACTCACCCCGCTGGGCGCCACCGTCGAGCTGGGCGGCGTGTGGGACGACCCCGCCCTGGACAGGGCCGTGGAGCAGGGCCGGCCACTCGGCAACCTGCGTGGCTACCAACACACCAGCGGACTCGGGCGGGACCAACTCGTCCGCCTCGTCAAGGTGGGCCGACTGAGCACCGGCCACCGCGCGACCGTCGTGGACACCTACGAGCGGCGGTTCGAGACCAGCCCGGACGGCACCTCCACCGTGGCCTACCTACGGAAGCGGACGTACGTCACGGTCCGGGAACCCGAGGTGCGGTACGACGCGGCGACGGTCGGCTACGAGAACGACGGGCGGGACATGCCGTTCACCTCGTTGCGGATCACGGACACCAGGACACCCGAGGTGGCCGGCGTCGACTCCTCCAGGCCCTTCGTGGTACCGGCCGACAACACGATGAGCCCCTACCGCTTCACCCTGATCGGCACGGATCGGGAGGGCCGTCGCGTCACCCTGCGGGCGCCGCTCGTCTTCTACCCCGGCAACGTGACCGGCCAGGCCGCGATCGACGACTACCAGGGCCGAGACGCCTCCGTCCGGACGGCGGACCTGGCGGGCCAGGTCGTCGCCCTCGCCCAGCCACCGGGCGAGGCGGCCGGTGCCACCGCCCTGCCCGTCACCTCGCTCGTCCTCACACTGGCCAAGGCCGCCAAGCACCCGCTGAAGGCCCTGCCCGTCATGGCCGGCGCCAAGGTCCGCGTCCCGGCCCTCGAACACGTGACCAACACCGGCGGGGAGACCATGGTCGCCCTGGCCACGCCCTACGTCCAGCAGGGCCCGGGCGCCCAGCCCAGCGGCTCCTTCCTGTCCGTGGTCGACGAACACCTCAAACCCGCCGACCTCCCCCTGGCCTTCGGCCCGCAGAACGTCGGCGGTCTCGCCCGCCCCGACGTCAGGATCAACGAGATCACCAGCCTCGCCGGCCCGCTGCCCGGCGCGATGGCCGGCACGGTGGCCGGCGGCCAGGACGCCGTCCTCGACGCGGTCAAGAAGTCCTTCGGCGACGCCAAACTCCTGGGCACCGTGAGTCTCGGCGAACTGCTCGGACCGGTCCCGCCGTTCGACCCGGCGAAGGTCCGCGACCTGGCCGACGACCAGGTCGAGAACCTGCTCGCCAGCGCCGGACTGCCCGTGCCCGTGCTCCGCTCCTTCGAGGACCCGGCCACACTCAAGCGCGTGGTCCGCTACCTGTGGACCCCGAAGCTGCAGAACGTCGGCAACCTCGGCTTCATCGACGTCTCGAAGGCCACGCTGGCCCTCGAGGCCAGAACCGAGGTGTCCCCGGACGGACTGACCGCCTCACAGGTCACCGGCACGCTGAAGAACCTCAAGCTCGACTTCGCCGACATGATCGGCGTCTCCGCCGAGAAGCTCACCTTCGTCAGCAAGCCAGGTTCCAAGCCCGACGTCTCGGCCTCCGGAATCGAGATGTCGTTCAAGGGTGCCCTGGAGTTCGTCAACGACCTGCGCGAGGTGCTGCCCAAGGACGGCTTCGGCTCCGGCGCGTTCGTCGACGTCTCCCCGCGCGGCATCCGCGCCGGCTACTCCATCGCCCTCCCCCCGCTCGCGGTCGGGGTGTTCAGCCTCACCAACATGGTGCTGGCCGCCGAGTTGTCCATCCCCTTCGACGACGAGCCCTTCCGGTTCCGGTTCGCGCTCTCCGAACGTCACAAGCCGTTCAACGTGAGCATCGCGCCGTTCACCGGCGGCGGCTTCGTCGCCATCACCGTGCGCGGGGACAAGCCCGAACTCATCGAGGGCGCCCTGGAGTTCGGCGGAAGCGCCGCGATCAACCTGGGCATCGCCGAGGGCGGCGTCTCCCTCATGGCCGGCATCTACTTCGCCCTCGGCCCCGACAAGGTGCTGATCAGCGGCTATGTGCGCTGCTCGGGCCACCTGTCGGTGCTCGGCATCGTCACCGTGTCCGTCGAGTTCTACCTGGCGCTCAGCTACGAGAAGGTCAAGGTCGAAGTCGGGGGCGTGGTCAAGAAGTTCCCCGAGGTCTACGGCGAGGGCACGGTCACGGTCAGCGTGCGGATCGCCTTCTTCAGCAAGTCGGTGTCGCTGCACCTGGAGCGCCGCTTCCGCGGCGACGAGGGCGATCCCCCCTTCAGCCAGTTCGTCGGCCCCGACGACTGGAACCAGTACTGCCTGGCCTTCGCCGCCTGAGGGAGCGACCATGCCCAACGCCAACCCCGTCCAGGACATCCAGTGGATCGCCCTCCCCGCCGGGCTCGGCGAGCAGGACCGCCGCCCCAGGGTGTCGGTGTTCGTCGCGCCCCGGCTCCGCCCCGAGAGGGTCACCACCCTGCACGAGTTCCCCGACTTCCTGACGTGGGCCGACCGGATGACCCGGGCCACCTTCCAACTGGTCGTGACCGACACCGGAGGCAACCCGCTGGGGAGCCCGTTCGACGCGACGCCCGACTTCGGCGACACCCCGCCCGACCAGGCGTTGTGGGGGCGGTTCTTCTCCGGGGCGACGCCCGTGGAGCCCCACACCCTCGACGACCACACCAGTCAGGTCTACGTCAGCTACCCGGCCCGCGAAGTGGCGCGTGACAACCGCGTCGAGTTCGCCCGGGTCGCCGGCGCCGCCCCCCGGGGCCTGCCCACCGCCTCCCAGATGGCCGGGGTGAGCCGGACGTCGGACGAGGGGGGCCCGGGCGAACTCCGCGTCCTCACGACGGGCGGCGGGGCCGACGACTCCGAGATGATGACCGCCGACGCGCTCCGCGCCTCGGACGAACGCATCGACGCGGCACTCGCCGACGCCCGCGCGCAGGCCACCCAGGCACGCGACCGGCACACCTCGGCCCTCGCCGGCGGTGAGGTCGATCTCCAGCCGCGGTTCATCACGCTGAGCGGACTCCACCGCAGGGACCAGCACCGCGCCTTCCACCGGCCGGCGCGCCCGGCCAGCTCGACGCCGATCCCGCCCCGGCCCGTCGAGCAGCAGGAGAAGATCGACTTCCACCGGATGCTCTCCGCGCTCGGCGACCATCCCTTCCTGCTGCGCCGACTCGGCCTGGTGCTCGACCTCCTCCTGCCGGCCGACGCCATCACGCCCGACGGGCCGGGGGAACGTTGCCTGCGGGTGCAGCCCACCTTCGCCTCCGACGGCCCCCCGGAGACCACCAGGAACATCCGGCCGGGCACGGCGTTCGTGTTCCGCCAGGACCCCGGGCTGTTCGCCGCCGCCGGCCGGGACACCCCTGAAGGGCCCCTCACCCGGGGCCTGCTGGCCCTACCCGACGAGGAGTTCTCCCTCGAACAGAGCGACATCGACAGCACCGCCCTCAAGACGATCACCGCCAAGGTGGCCACCACCGCCGTCATGGCCACCGGCCAGGACGCCACGGGGCCGGCCGCCCCCGCCCTGCGTACCAAGGGCCTCGTCCTCGTCCACCGGGACCGGGCCGCCTCGCTGCACGACCAGTTGGCGCGGTCGGTGACGAACGAGGCGAGGGTCAACGCCGCCGCCGACCCCTTCGTGCTCCTGCACGCCGAGGATCTGGTGCGTGGACACCGACTCGACGTGCTCGACGACACACGCGGGAAGTGGTGCTCGCTGCACCAGCGGGACGTCACCTACCGCGGCCGGGACCACGACGACGTGATCACCACGCACACCGACGAGGGATTCTTCCAGGACTCGCTCGTCTCCCACCCCGAGCAGCCCGATGTGGTCGCCCTCCACGAGCACCTGGTCACCTGGGACGGCTGGTCGCGCTCCGCCCCGCGCCCCGGCAGGGTGCTCCCGGCCGCCGCCGGCGGACGAACCGGAACGAAGGGGACAGGGGAGGTGACGGCGGTCGACGACAAGCCGGCGACCGACCTGCCGCTGCGGATCGAGGCGGCGGTGCACCCGGGCTCGCTCCCCCGGCTGCGCTTCGGCCACGGCTACCAGGTGCGGGTGCGCACCGTGGATCTCGCAGGCAACGGGCTGACACTCGACCAGGCCGACGCGCTGGTCAAGGCGTCAGGGCCGGGTGAGGGCGAAGGCCAGCTGGTGCAGCCGAAGGCCGGTCCCGTGGTCTTCCAGCGGTTCGACCCGGTGCCGCCACCCACCGTCGTCCCCCGCTTCCGCTTCAACGAGGCCGAGTCGGAGCACCGGATGGTGATCCGCAGCGTGCTCGGTCAGTCCCCCGAGGAGTTCGCGACCCGGTTCAACGACGCGCACCGGCACCACGAGCCGTACCGGGGCGTGGACGAGCGGCACCTCGTCGCACCCCGCACGTCGCTCGAGTGCGTCGAACGGCACGGCATGCTCGACCAGGACATGTCCTCCGACGACCCGGCCGTGCGCCGCAGGGCCTACGACCTCGCGGTGCGGGAGAGCGGCAGGCTGGACGACGAGAGGCTGCCGGGGGTGGAGATCGTCACGCCCGACGCCGATCAGCGGAGCCGGCGGTACGCCGTGCACGCCGGCGAACAGGCCGTCACCCCGCACCTGCCCGACCCGACCGCGACCGGGGTGGTGGTACTCGGCCTGCCCGACGCGGCGGACGGCCTCCCCCTCGGCTGGGACGGCCCCACCTGGCACGAGCCGAGGTCGCTGCGGCTGCGCCTCGTGGAGGGCGAAGGAGAGCACCGGTTCGACCCGGACGAACGGGTGCTGACCGTTCCGCTGCCCAAGGCAGCCACGCGTACCCTCCGCGTCTGCTCCCGGCTCGACATGGCGGCGACCCAGCCCATCCTGGGCGCCGTCGAGCTGTGCCGTCGTGGTCTCGAGGAGGACGAGCCCGACGCCCAGGACGGTCGGGACCGGCAGGCCGAGATGACGGCGATCCGCGAGGCCGTCGCCGCCAACCAGCACTGGATGGTGACGCCCTGGCAGGACATCACGCTCGTCCACGCCGTACAACGCCCCCTGTCCCCGCCCGGGCTCACCTTCGGCGAGGGCGACGAGCGCACCGAGAACGAGACAGCCGCCTACCTGTCGGGCGCGGTGGACGTTCACGCGGACAGCACCGAGCGGATCGACCTGCTGGCGGACTGGACCGAGCAGGTCGACGACGGCCGGGAGGAGAACCCGCCGGGGACGGTGACCAGGAGCAACGTCGCGGTCTGGCACATCCCTCTCGCCCTGGCGAGGGAGTTCGCGCTCAACGACGCGCCTCCCGGCGGATCCCCCTGCCGGCTGGACGGAGACCGCCTGACGTTCGACGCCCGCGCCGCCGAGGCGTTCACCCGGGACGGGCGTCCCCATACCCCGGCGATCCCGGCCAAGCACGAGTTCGGCGACACCAAGCACCGGGTGATCGACTACCGCCCGGTGGCGGCCTCGGCCTTCGCGGACTACTTCCCGGCCACGCTCACCGACGAGGACCCGGAGGCGTTCTCGACGACCGGTGAGAAGGTGCGGCACGTGGTGCGCAGCAGCGCCCGGCCGGCGGCGCCGAACCTGCTGTACTGCATGCCGACCATCCGTTTCGAGGACGTCGAGGCCGAGGCCGGTACCACGGTCCGCCGACGGAACGGTGGCGGTCTGCGGATCTACCTCGCCCGGCCCTGGTTCTCCTCGGGCGACGGGGAGTTGCTGGGCGTTCTGCTGCACGAGGGGACGGGCGATCCGCCGGACAACGTGCTGCCGTTCGTCACCCTGCTGGGGCGCGACCCCATCCACGACTCGACGGCCGTCTCCCACGCCTCGGCCGCCACCTTCCCCGGCGCTGCCCGCACCGACCCGGGCGTGTCGCTGACCGGCCCCGATGTCCCCGCGGGTCTGAAGGTGACGGTCGTCGGCTACGCGCCGAAGTTCGACCGCACCAGCAACCGCTGGTACTGCGACCTGGACATCGCCGCCGGCGACGCCTATCTGCCGTTCGCCCGACTGGCGTTGGCCAGGTATCAGCCGAACTCGCTGGACGGCCTCCACCTGTCGCCCGTCGTGCGCACCGAGTTGGTCCGCGTGCTGCCGCAGCGGCTGCTCACGGTCGTGCGCTCCCAGTCCGACGACGAACCGCGACCCGGCCGGTTCCGCGAGTTCATGGGGCGCTTCGGCCGGCACGACCACGACGGCCACGGCCACGACCACCACGAGGGCCACGAGGGCCACGAGGGCCACGAGCATCGTCCCGGCCCGGTGTCGGTGCGGGTCGAGGGTCCCTCGTACAAACCGGGGCCCAACGGCGCTCCGCGCGTGGTGGCCGTCCTGGAGCGGCGAGACCCGGACGTGCCGGACGACGCGCTCGGTTGGGTGGAGATTCCGGAGTCCCGGGTGGAGTTGACCCGCGCCGACGGGCCGACGGGCGCCGTGTTCTCCGGCGAGGTGCCGCCGGTGGGTGACGGCGGGCCGATCCGGCTGATGGTGTGCGAGACCGAGGGGCTGCGCCCGGACAGCGAGGCCGAGT
Source organism: Streptomyces sp. NPDC127098 (assembly GCF_042722465.1). Lineage (NCBI taxonomy): Bacteria > Bacillati > Actinomycetota > Actinomycetes > Kitasatosporales > Streptomycetaceae > Streptomyces > Streptomyces sp. NPDC127098. Next base: position 18,151 of record NZ_JBHXFJ010000078.1, on the reverse strand, counting down.
CGTCGGACCCGGCCGAGCGGCGGGTGATCTACACGGACGTCGTCCCCCTCGGCTTCCGCCCCGGCGGCCCTCCGGAGCCGGACGACCACCGGCACGACGACGGACCCCACGGACCGCACGAGGGTCCGCCCGGCGGGCCACACGAGGGTCCGCACCGCTCCCCCATGCACCCGTTCGGCGGCCGGGGCGGAGGCCGAGGCGGCCGAGGCGGCGGCGGACGCGGTGGCCGGGGCGGAGGGCGCGGCGGCCGCTGACCTGACATCAGATGGTCGCGATCGCAACGCTGGACGTCCCACGTCCCTTGTCTTACCTTACCGAGAGGCACCGATCAGGTGCATGCCACCACCCAGCTCGTTCCCCCACAACAACAACCCCCACAAGGGAGTTGGGAGTCGAAGTGGCCTCATCGGGCTTCAACCGCCGCACCGCGATCGCGGCCGGCCTCGGCACCGCCCTCGCCGCCACCCTGGCCCGCCCCGCGCACGCCACCGCACCGGGCGCCGCACCCGCCGCCGCCGTGGACGACCCGGCCGCCGGCGCCGCGCCGTACCACCGGGCGTTCCCCCTGTTCCGCAGCGCCAACATGTCGTCCCCCGACCGACTCTCCTCCGGGGTCGGCTTCCACTCGTTCCGGATCCCCGCCGTCGTCACCACGAGCACCGGCCGCATCCTCGCCTTCGCCGAGGGCCGGCGGCACAACAACAAGGACTACGGCGACATCAACCTCGTCTACAAGCGCACCAGGACCACCACCGACCACGGCGCCGACCCGGCCGACTGGGAGCCGCTGCGCGAGGTCGTCGGGTCCGGCAACGGCACCTGGGGCAACCCGACCCCGGTGGTGGACGGCAACACCGTCTACCTCTTCATGTCGTGGAACGCGGGCGACAGAAGCTACTTCGGGAACGAACCGCTGCCCGACGGCTCCCGCACCCGGGCCGTGGACTCCACCGACGCCGGCCGCCGGCACCTCTATCTGAGCGCGAGCACCGACGACGGCGCCACCTGGTCGACACCCCAGCGGCTGACCTCGCAACTCACGCCTGCCGGCTGGGCCTGGGACGCCGTGGGCCCCGGCAACGGCATCCGGATGCGCTCGGGAGAGCTGGTGATCCCCGCGCAGGGCCGGAACATCGTCGGCCGGGGCACCGCGGGCAACCGGACGTGGAGTTACCAGACGCTGCCGCAGCTCTACAACGAGGGCACCGTCGCGCAGACCCCGGACGGCAACCTGTACCGCAACGACCGCCCGCTCAACGGCGACTACCGGATGGTCGCGCGCGGCACACTGAACGGCTTCGGCTCGTTCGCCGCCGACACCGGGCTGCCGGACCCCATGTGCCAGGGCTCGGTGCTCGCCTACAACATCGACGCGCCGGCCCGCACCATCTTCCTCAACTCGGCCTCGACCAGCAGCCGTCGGGCGTTGCGCGTCCGCATCAGCTACGACGCGGACGCGCGCACCTACCCGGCGAGCCGCGCCCTGGCCGACGCCCCGGTCTCCGGGGTCGGCCACGAGGGCGGCTACACCAGCCTGACCAAGACCGCCGACTACCGCGTCGGCGCCCTCGTGGAGACCGACTTCTTCAACGACGAGTCGGGGCCCGACTCGTACCGCGCCCTGCTGTGGCGCCGCTTCAACCTGTCCTGGATCCTCAACGCCTGACGCGCACGGTGCCGCCGGGCCCGGCCGCCCTCACGCGTGCCGCGCCCGGCGCCCCGGTCCCCGGGCGGCCCGCAGCAGCCCGAGGCCGACCAGCGCGAGCACCGCGAGCACGATCCCGACGGTGATGTCGAAGGTGCTCGGCCCGTTCACCCGGGTGTCGCCGCGGCCGAGGACGAAGGGTGCCGCGATCATCCACCCGCCGGCCAGCAGGATCACCAGGTCCGAGCGCACACCCGCGCCCCTGGAGAGTCGGCGCCCCGCGACGAACACCACGATCAGGCCCACCACCAGCTCGTTGCTGCTGGCGTCCCTGGCGTTGTCCGCCATCTGACCCGCCACCCAGGGCCCGAAGAACAGGGCCGCCCCGGCGATCAGCATCAGCACACTGACGATGTCGTCGTGCTGCCCCTTCCGCAGGGCGCGCCGCCGGGCGGCGGCCCGGCGAGCGGCCGGCGTGGCCCCGTCTTCCCGCATCTCCGGGGTTACCCGTGCCATGGCGCCTCTCCTTCCGCCACCGAAGGATCAAGAAGTCCGCCTCGGGTACCCAACCTTTTGCGGTCCATACCAGTCACCCTTGTGCGCCATCTTCTGTTCCACACATGATCAGCTTTGGGGGGTTGACATGAGGATCACCTTTCTACTTAACAACGCCTACGGGATCGGCGGCACGATCCGGTCCGTGGCGAACCTGTCGGGGGGATTCGCGGCCCGCGGCCACCGGGTGCGGGTGACGAGCCTGTACCGGCACCGGGACACCACCAGCTTCGCGTTCGACCCGCAGGTGCCGATCGAGACCCTGATCGACCAGCGGCCCGGTTCGCGCGACCTCACGCTGCCCGAGGCGTCGGCGCCGAGCGAGTTGCTGCCGCACTGGCGGGACGGCGTCTCGCTGCTGAGCGACCGCCGCATGGCGGACCACCTGGCGTCCCTGGACGCCGACGTGGTGATCTCCACCCGGCCGACGCTCAGCCACTACCTGGGCTCGCTCGGCGCCGGACGCCCGTATCTGCGGGTCGGCCAGGAGCACTCCACGCTGGGGACCCGCAAGCGGGCCGCGCGGGACCTGCAGTTGGCGGCCGTGCCGCTGCTCGACGCCTTCGCGCCCGTCTCGGCCGCGGACGCCGACGCCTACCGCGCGGCGCTGCCGGCCGTCGCCGAGCGGATCGCCCGGATCCCCAACTCCTCGATCCCACCGGCCGTCGCGCCGTCCACCGGCGACAGCCGGGTGATCGTGGCCGCCGGCCGGCTGGTGGACCAGAAGCGCTACGACCGCCTGCTCGACGCCTTCGCGCGACTGACCGACGAGTTCCCCGACTGGCGGCTGCGGATCTACGGCCGGGGGCCGCTGCGCGGCGAGCTGCGGGCCCGCATCGAGAAGCTCGGCCTGTGGGACAGGGCCCGGCTGATGGGCGCGGTCTCCCCGATCGAGACGGAGTGGGCCAAGGGCTCGATCGCCGCCGTGACGTCCTGGTGGGAGTCGTTCGGCCTGACCATCGTGGAGGCCATGGCCTGCGGGGTGCCGGTGGTGTCCACCGACTGCCCGACCGGCCCGGCCGAGATCATCACGCCGGGTCGGGACGGGCTGCTGGTCCCCGAGGACGGCGGCCCCGAGGCCATCGCGCTCGGCCTGCGCACCCTGATGGCGGACGACGCGCTGCGCCGCCGGATGGGCGAGGCGGCGCTGGAGACCGCCGGGCGCTACGCGCCGGACGTCGTCGCCCAGCACTACGAGGAGCTGTTCGCCCGGCTGCGCCCCGGGGCGGCCAGGGCCGGCCTCGGGGGCCGGCTGCGCGGCCTGCTCGGCCGCCGCGGGTCCAGGCCGCGGGCCGGGGCCGGCTCGACGACGCCGGAGCCCGGCCGGGGGCCGGCCGCGCACGCCGTCGCCCGCCGGGACGGCGGCCTGGTCGTCCACGTCGCCCCGGCGGCCCGCGGCGATCTGGTGCTCAGGCTGCGGGGCGCGGCGCGGCGCACCGAGGTGCGGGTGCCGCTCGACCGCGAGGGCCGGGCCGTGGTGGCGCGGGAGGCGCACGACCTGGCCGAGGGGCGCTGGGACGTCTTCCTCGCCGCCACCGGCCCCGGCAGGCCCCGGCGGGTCGCGGCGCGGCTGGTCGAGCAGGCGGCCCTGGTCACCGCCCGACCGACCGTCGGGGCCGGGGGCGTCAGCGCCTGGATCCCCTACACCACCAAGGACGGCAACCTCACGCTGCGGGTGTGGCGGCGCGCGACGCACGCCGAGGTGGAGTCCGTCGAGGTGACCGAGGAGGCGACCACCGTCACGGTCACCCCGCTGCCGGCCACGACCTCGGTGCGCGGCGCGGTGGCCAGGCCCGGGGAGGGCGAGCCGCTGGCGCTGCCGGTGGAGCGGGAGGGTGAGGGCCGGCTGCGGGTGGTCCTGCACCACGAGCTGGCCTCCCGGCTGGCCGCCGTCGACAGCTGGCTTCTCCAGCTCACCGTTCCCGAAGGGCCGCCCGTCCCGCTGGGCCGACTGGCGGGGGACACGGCCGACCGCAGGAGGACGGACGCGCACCCGACGGTCAGCCGCGACGGCGTCGATCTGCGCCTGGCCTTCACGTTCGACAACGAGCTGACCCTCGTCACCGCGCCGAGCGGCACGAACGCCTGAATCCGGCCGACGCGGCGGCGACGGCCACGACGACCGGAGGGGCGTGTCCGGGGGCCGCGGCCCGTCAGGAGCCGTCCCGGTGCCAGGCGCCGTCGTTGCTGCTCGCGACGACGTCGGCGAACCGCGGCAGCGTCCACAGGTCGGGCTCGTCGGCCACCGCGAGCAGCGCCCGCAGCCCGTCGACGAGCCCGTGCCGGTGCTCCGCAGGCAACCGGTCGGCCAGCGCCGCCATCTCCCGGCGGCGCTGGTCGAGCACCCGCGCCACCAGGTCGCGCCCGGCGGCGGTCGGGGTGAGCACGACCTCGCGCCGGTTGTCCTCGTTGGCCCGCCGGTCCACCAGGCCGGCCGTCTCAAGACGCGCCACGGTGCGCAGCGCCGTGGACGGGTTCACTCCCAGGGCCCGGGCCAGCACGGCGAGTTTGGCCGGGGCGCAGGCGTCGAGCACCACCAGCGACCGCAGTTGGGCGAGTGACAGCGTCTCGTCCACCCTGGCGAGCGCCCGCGCGGACACCCCCACCATCAGCCGGGCCGCGGCCATCAACGAGGAGACCAGCTCCTCGACCCGCTCGGCGTCACCTTCGTCGCTTTCCATCGGGCCATCGTAGGGAGCCGGCACCCGTGGTGACGGGCGCCGGCTCACTGGGAGGACCTGGTCGTTCGCGGTTACGGCGTGACGACCCGGCCGCCGAAGGTCACGTTGAGGCGGCCGTCGGAGGCGAAGGACCAGCCGAGGGCGCCGGAGTACGTGGCGCACCGGGAGCCGTTGCTGCCGGAGTACCACTGGTTGGAGCTGTCGGAGTTGCCGACGATCCGGTCGTTCGAGCCGCCGTTGCACGAGGTGTTGTTGCGGAACACCGAGGTGCCGGCGTCGAAGTTGAAGTTGCGCTCCTCGCTGCCGATGCTCACGTTGTTCGAGATGGTCATCGTGCCCGGGTTCCGGTTGTAGGTGAACCCGTGCTGGCCGTTGTCGACGGCGATGTTGCGCCGGATGACGTGGTTGATCGGGACGTCCTCGCCGCCGAGCTTGTAGCCGTTGCGGTCGCCGTTGGAGAGCTGGGTGCCGTCGCTGAGGGTGCCGTTCTCGTAGGAGAGGGAGTCCTCGACGGTCACCGGGCCGATCGCCTCCTCGTCGGCGTAGGTGTAGAGGTCCCAGCCGTCGTCCGCGTTGTTGTGGGCGACGGCGTAGCGGAAGACGTTGCCGTTGCCGACGGTGAGCTTGGCGGCGAAGCCGTCCGCGTCCTCGCCGTCGGAGTCGGCGTTGTCGTGCGACTCGGCGCTCAGCACGAGGTTGTTCGACGGCCACTGGGCGCGCGGGGTGCTGGAGGAGATCCGCGCGATCTGCAGCCCGGTGTCGCGGTTGTACCGCGTCACGGTCCGTTCCAGGACGTTGTTGTTGCCGCCGACGAAGATGCCGTTGTCACCGGCGCGCTCGACGGTGACGCCGTAGACGTGCCAGTAGTTGCCGTTGACGGCGAGCCCACGGTTGGAGGAACTCTCGCTCTGCGCGGAGAAGTTCAGCACCGGCCGCTCGCCGTTGTACGCGGTCAGCCGGGTGCGGGCGCTCGACGTGCCGTTGTTGCCCGCCGGGATGGTGACGGTCTGCGAGTAGTTGTAGGTGCCACCGCGCAGATAGATCGTCCCGCCGGGGTCGACGCGGCTGATCGCGGAGGTGAGCGTCGTCGGGGCGGATATCGTGCCGGCGGCGCCGTCGGTGCCGTTCGGCGCCACGTACAGCGTGGCGACGGCGGCCTCGACCGGAGCCGCCTGCGCGGTGCCGATGGTGGTCAGTCCCGCTCCGGCGACGAGCAGACCTGCGCACCAGGCCGTCGCCACCGTTCTCGCTTTCCTTCGTGCGGGCATGTCGTGCCTTCCTTCCCAGACGGCTCTGCATGGGGGGTGGGGGGCCGCGCGGCTCGGGCGGAGTTCAGGCTAGATCGTCCGGTGTGGACGATCAGGGGCACGATGTGGACTATCGCGCGCATCCTGTAAACCAGTGGAGAGGGAGAACATGGAGCAGCGGATCTTCGACCGGAGCGGCCAGCGGGTGTCCGCGGTCGGCCTCGGCACCTGGCAGCTCGGGGCCGACTGGGGTGAGGTGAAGGAGGACGAGGCGCTCGCGGTGCTCGAGGCGTCCGTCGAGGCCGGGGTGACCTTCTTCGACACCGCGGACGTCTACGGCGACGGGCGCAGCGAGCGGCTGATCGGCCGTTTCCTACGGGAGCGCCCCGACGCCGGGGTGGTGGTCGCCACCAAGATGGGCCGCCGCACGGCCCAGGACCCGGCGCTGTTCACCCTGGACAACTTCCGCTCCTGGACGGATCGTTCGCGCCGGAACCTGGGCGTCGACCGGCTCGACCTGGTGCAGTTGCACTGCCCCCCGACGCCGGTGTTCTCCTCGGACGCCGTCTTCGACGCGCTGGACACCCTCGTCGCCGAGGGGCGGATCGCGGCGTACGGGGTGAGCGTCGAGACGTGCGCGGAGGCGCTGACCGCCATCGCCAGGACCGGCACGGCGAGCGTGCAGATCATCCTCAACCCGTTCCGGCTCAAGCCGCTGGAGGAGGTACTGCCGGCCGCCGCCGACGCGGGCGCCGGCGTCATCGCGCGGGTCCCACTGGCCAGCGGCCTGCTGTCCGGCAGGTACACCGAGCGCACCGTCTTCCCGCCGGACGACCACCGCACCTACAACCGGCACGGTGAGGCGTTCGACCAGGGCGAGACCTTCTCCGGCGTCGACTACGCGACGGGCGTGGCGGCGGCCGCGGAGTTCGCCGGGCTGGCCCCCGAGGGAGCCAGCCCGGCCCAGACGGCGCTGCGCTGGATCCTCCAACAGCCTGGCGTCTCCACGGTGATCCCGGGCGCCCGCGACCGCGACCAGGCCGCCGCCAACGCCGCCGCGGCGGCGCTCCCGCCGCTGCCGGGCCACACCCTGGACGCCATCCGCGAACTCTACGACCGCCGCATCCGCCCCCTCGTCCACCACCGCTGGTAACACCGAACCGGAGCCCGGCGTAGCCGGGCGAAGCCACCGCAGCGGGCCGGCCCCGCCGGGGCGCACGGCGCCCCCGTCCCGGCGTGGCGGTTCGCCCCTGCCGGCCGACGGCCGGCTGGCCCGGGTTCCGGAGCCACGACGGCGTACGAGCCGGGGCGAGCTTCGCCGCGCCCCGGCGAAGCCGGGCGAACCGGTGGAGTCCAGCCACGGCAGAGCCGACGGACCTGGCGGTCCGACCGCCGCGGACGGCTGGCGCCGAGCGCCCCACCGTAGCCGGAGCCCCACGGCGGAACAGGCCGGGGACGGCCGGCACCGCCGGCCCAGCCAGGCCGCCCGCGCGAGCCCTTGGCCGCCAGCCAGCAGGGGCCGCGGGGCTGCCCCGACCGCCGCCGGTCCCGGAACCGGCGCCCCTTCGAGAGCCCTCAGCCCGCCAGGGCGGTAGCGCCCCGACCGCCGCCGGTCCCGGAACCGGCGCCCCTTCGAGAGCCCTCAGCCCGCCAGGGCGGTAGCGCCCGCCAGGGCGGTGAGCGCGGCAGCACAATCGCGTTGGAGTGCGATGTCCGACCACATGCTGTGGTGCGGCGCCGCGTTGGAGCAGACGACGGCGCCGCGGGCGCCGACGCGGGCGCTTTCCGCGATGGCGCGGCGGCAGAACGCCGCGCCGACCGGGCCCTCCTCGAATGTGCCGAGCCGGGGGGTGTAGCCGACCCAGCCCTCGCCGAAGACCAGCGGCACGTCGGCCGCCGCCGCCCAGTCGGCGGCCGCGTCGATCCAGGTGACGAGCCGTTGTTCCATGGCGAGGCGGTGGATCGCGTAGCGGTCGTAGAGCCAGGCGTCCCACTTCCGCGGGTCGCACCAGTCGTGGACGTACAGCTCGCGGTGCTGGACGATGGTGGCGTCGAGCCGCCACCGGTCCTCGGCCGGTGGCAGCCAGTCGGCGAGGTCGGGCGCGTCGGGCCGCAGCAGGTCGCGGCGGACGGCGTCCTGGGGGAACGGCCGGTCGGGGGCGCGCAGCGCGTAGGTGTCGATGAGCTCGTCGAGGACGCCGTAGACGTACGGGTGGAAGGCCGCCACGTCCGCGCCTGCCGGGATGCCCCGCAGCGACCCCACGGGCACGGTCGCGTAGTTGACGGTGACCGGGCGGTCCGGGTGGCGCTCCTTGAAGCGGGCGATGCCGCGTTCGAGGCGCGGCCGGAGGGCGACGACCCGGTCCGCGTCGGCGGGCAGTCCGTCGGCGAGGCGGCCGGCCTGCACCTCGTTGTGCAGTTCAGTGAAGGCGACCCGGTCGTCGAGCCCGCCGTGGGCGGCGAGGAAGTCGATGAGGTCGGCCTGCGCGTCGGCCAGCTCCTCGGCGCGCCGCTCCGGGTCGATGGCCATCAGCGCGTCGAACCACCGGCGGTCGCCGGCGAAGGACGGGCTCTGCTGGTACTCCCAGCTGGAGAGGATGACGAAGCAGTCGTGCCGGCGGGCGGCCTCGAACAGCGCGAGCAGGTGGGCGCGGCCGTCGATCTCGGTGCTGGCGCGGACGTCGTACCAGCGGACCCGCTGCCCGAACTCGCCGCCGAGCGGGTCGAGTCGCAGTCGGCCGGTGTCGAGTCCCGAGCGGAAGAGCAGGTACGGCATGGCGCAGATCCGCACGGCGTTGTAGCCGCGCTCCACGGCCTCGGCGAAGGCCCGGTCGAGGTCCTCGAAGGGTTCGCCGGGGCCGGTGCGGGTGTACCAGGTGAAGTCCCAGAGGGAGATGACCAGCTTCTCGGGGAGCTGGTCCGGGAGCGGGGTGGGCACGGTGGTCACGGCCTCTCTGTGTCGGCCCTTCCGGGCGGTCGGCGGCTGACGGCTCCGGGCGGCTCGGGACGTGGGTTCATCGTGCGATCGGCCCATCGGCCTGTCAAGAACTATTCATAAATAATAGCCAAGCTAGACTGGGCGGGTCAGGTCCCCGTCCACTCCTGGGAGCTCGTCATGGCGGCCTACTCAGCCCGCGGCGTGCACGGACAGGTGGTGCACCACCTGGGCGCGCGCATCGTGGGCGGCGAGTTCACCGAGGGCGACACGCTGGACGTGCGGGCCCTGGGCGAACAGCTGGACGTCAGCCTCACCGTGATGCGCGAGTCGCTGAAGGTGCTGGCCGGCAAGGGGCTGATCGACGCCCGGCAGAAGCGCGGCACCTTCGTCCGCGCCCGCTCGGCCTGGAACCTGCTCGACCCCGACGTGATGCGCTGGCGGGTGGTGAGCGGCGACTCGGGGCAGCTGCTGCGGGACCTGGCCGACGTGCGCTCCATAGTCGAGCCGGCCGCGGCCCGCCGGGCCGCGCTGCGCCGGACCGAGGCCGACCTGGCCGCGCTCGACGCGGCGCTGTCCGCGATGGCCGGCGCGCGCGGCGACTCGGCGGCGGCGACCGAGGCCGACACCGCGTTCCACCGGGCCCTGCTGGCCGCCACCGGGAACGAACTCCTCAGCCGTCTCGACCTGCTGCTCGAGCCCGGGCTGCGGGTGCGGGACCGCCTGGTACACGCCCACCCGGCGGCCGGCGATCCGGTGCCGAGCCACCGGGCGGTGCTGGACGCGGTCCGCGACCGGGACGCGGCGCGCGCCGAGCTGGCGATGCTCGACCTGCTGGCCAAGTCGGCGGAGGATCAGGGCCTGTTGGCGGCCGGCGACAGCTGACCTCCGGTCAACGGCCGCTCGCTACAAGGGTGTCGGGCCGGTATCGATCCGCGGCCACCTCTTGACGGGTCGGGAAACACGACAGCAACATCTGTAAACGATTACAGGCGCTGGAAACGATTACAGCGATCGGGAACTCCCCCAACAAAAGGGACGGATTGGGATGTCGAACGGTGGACAACCGACCATCGTGTCGATCGCGCGGCGCGCCGGCGTCTCGACCGCCTCGGTCTCCCGCGTGCTCAACGGCCAGGGGGCCCGCCGGGACACCACCGAGCGGGTGCGCCGCGCCGCCGCGGAGCTCGGCTACGTGCCCAACGCCGTGGCCCGCTCCCTCAAGGACGGCAGGACCAGGCAGCTCACCTTCGCCGTGCCCGACATCGGCAACCCCGTCTACGTGGCGATGGTCCGGGCGATCCAGGCCGTCACCAAGGCCGCCGGCTACCGCCTGCTGCTGCACTCGACCGACGCGGTGGCCGAGGACGAACTGGCCGTGCTGCGCAGCCTCGGCGACCGCACCAGCGACGGGCTCATCCTCTGCCCGATCCGCATCACCGACGCCCACCTGGCGGCGCTGGCCTCCGCCGCGGGCCCCGTGGTGGTGATCGGCTCGCTACCAGAGCCCGGCCCGGTGGACAGCGTGCGGGCCGACTCGGTCGCCGGCGCCGCGCTGGCCGTGCGCCACCTGTACGAGACGGGGCGGCGGCGGATCGCGTACATCGGCGGCCCCTCGGACACGGTCCCCGGCCACAACCGCGACCTCGGCTACCGCGCCGCGCTCGCCGAGTGCGGCCTCCCCCACGACCCGGACCTCGTCGTCCACACCGACTTCGGCATCGAGCAGGGCCGGGCCGCGGCCGAGCGGCTGCTCCCCGCCCGCCCGGACGCCGTCTTCTGCGCCAACGACCAGCTGGCGCTCGGCGCCGCGCACGCCCTGCTCGCGCACGGCCTGCGGATACCGCACGACCTGGCCGTCGCCGGCATGGACGACAGCACGCTCGCCCAGGCCGGCTGGCCGCCGCTGACCAGCGTCGACCTCGGCTCCGCCGAACGCGGCCGGCGCGCCGCCCGGATGCTGCTCGACCGACTCGAAGTCCCGGCCGGGAACCCGCTCCTGCCCGCGCCCAGGACCACCACCACCCCGCCCCGCCTCGTCGTGCGCGCCTCCACCGCGCCGGCGACCGACCCCAGAAGGTGACCATGAGTCTCACCGCCGCTCGGGCCGACGCCGCCCCGGGCAGCCGCGGCACCCCGCCGCTCCGCACACCGGGCCGTCGCCGACGGGCGCTCGGCCTCGACCGCGGGGCCTGGTTCCTGCTGCTCCCCGTGCTGCTCCCGATACTCGTGCTGAGCGTCGGGCCACTGCTGTACGGCATCTCGCTCGCGTTCACCGACGCGCAGGCCGGCCGCACCTCCCCCACCCAGTTCGTGGGCAGCCTCAACTTCCAGGACCTGTGGCACGACGACCTGTTCTGGGAGTCGTTCCGCATCGGCGTGGTGTGGGCCGTCTGCGTCACCACCCTGCAGTTCCTGCTGGCGCTCGGCCTCGCACTGCTGCTCGACCAGGACCTGCGGTTCCGCTGGCTCGCCAGGACGCTGGCCATCGTCCCCTGGGCCATGCCCGAGGTGGTCGTCGGCATCATGTGGCGGCTGGTCTACCACCAGGACGCCGGCATCCTCAACGGGGCGCTGACCGACCTGGGCCTGATCACGGAGAACGTCGACTGGCTCACCGACCTGTCGCTCGCGCTGCCCGCCGTCATCGTGGTCGGCGTGTGGGCCGGGATGCCGCAGACCACGGTCGTGCTCCTCGCCGGCCTGCAGAACGTCCCGCACGAACTGCGGGAGGCCGCGCAGCTGGACGGCGCCGGCGTCTGGCGCCGCTTCACGACGGTGACCTGGCCGGCGCTGCGCCCCGTGGTGCTGGCCATCACCGCGCTGAACTTCATCTGGAACTTCAACTCCTTCGGCCTGGTCTACGTGCTCACCGGCGGCGGCCCGGCCGGCGAGACCAGGCTGCCGAGCCTCTTCGTCTACGAGGAGGCGTTCACCTACGGCCAGTACGGCTACGCCGCCGCGATGGGCCTGGTCCTGGTCGGGGTCGTCGCCGTCTTCCTGACGGTGTTCCTGCGGAACCGGCTCAAGGGGGAGAACGATGAGTGACGCCACGAACCCGGGGCTCGCGAAGGCCGCGCCGGCCCGGCGCCGAGCCGCTCGCGTCGGCCGCGCCGGGCAGTACCTCGCGCTGGCCGCGTATCTCGTCTTCCTCGCCTTCCCGCTGCTGTGGCTGGTGTCCACGTCGTTCAAGTCTCCGCAGGAGCTGGGGTCGATCGACCCGACGTGGTTCCCGAGGGAGCCGAGCCTGGACAACTACCGGGACGCGTTCGACGCGCAGCCGCTGCTGCGGTCGGCGCTCAACAGCCTGCTGGTGGCGGTCAGCGCGGCCCTGATAGCCGTGGCGATATCCGTGCCGGCGGCGTACGTGATGGTCCGCTTCCGCTCCCGGATCAGCCAGGCCGGCACGGTCTGGATCCTGATCAGCCAGATGTTCCCCTTCGTGCTGGTCATCATCCCGCTGTTCCTGGTGCTGCGGAACCTGCACCTCATCAACTCGCTGCCGGGCCTCGTCCTGGTCTACGTGGTCTGGAACCTGCCGTTCGCGCTCTGGATGCTCCAGGGCTACGTGCGGGCGGTGCCGCCCGAACTCGAGGAGGCCGCCGCGATGGACGGCGCCGGCCGGCTGCGCACCCTGGCGAGCGTCGTGCTGCCGATGCTCACCCCGGGCCTGGTGGCCACCCTGATGTTCTCCTTCGTCACCGCCTGGAACGAGTTCTTCTTCGCCCTGGTCCTCCTCAAGTCTCCGGAGAAGCAGACGATGTCCGTGATCCTCACCCACTTCATCGGCGCCGAGGGCGTGGCGGACCTCGGCCCGCTCGCCGCCGCCTCGGTGCTCGCCACCCTGCCGACGCTGCTGTTCTTCGCGCTGCTCCAGCGGCGCCTGGTCGGCGGCATGCTCGCGGGGGCGGTGAAGGGCTGATGCGCCGACGACTCCCCCGGGCGGCGGCCGCCGCCCTCGCGCTGGTCACCCTCGCCGGCTGCGCCGGCGCCGACGACGGTGGCGCCGACGACGGCACGGTCACCCTCGAGTTCCTCAGCCTGGCCTGGCAGGAGGAGTCGATCGCCGCCAACGAGGCGCTCGTCGAGGAGTGGAACGCCGCCAACCCCGACGTCCGGGTGCGCTACGTGCAGGGCAGCTGGGACAACATCCACGACCACCTGCTGACCTCCTTCGAGGGCGGCGAGGCCCCCGACATCATCCACAACGACGCCTCGGACCTCACCGACTTCGCCTACGGCGGCTTCCTCGCCGACCTGGGCGGGCTGCTCCCGGACGAACTGCGCGCCGACATCCCGGCCGAGTCCTGGGAGTCGACCACCTTCGACGGTGGCGTCTACGGCGTGCCCTTCCTCCAGGAGCCGCGGGTGCTGATCGCCAACACCCGGCTGCTCGAGGCGTCCGGGGTGCGGGTGCCCACCACCGAGGAACCGTGGACCTGGGCCGAGTTCGAGGAGGTCTGCCGGGCGCTGACCGCCGACGAGGACGGCGACGGCACCCCGGAGACCTACGGCGTCGCCTGGTCCATGCGCGAACCGGTGGCCCAGTCCGTCAACCTCTCGCTGAGCACCGGCGGCCAGGTCCTCCACCGCGAGGACGGCAGGAACGAGGTGCGTTTCGACGCGGCCGACTCCGCCGTCGCCGAGCTGATAAACCGACAGGTGCACCGGGACGGCACGGCGCCGAGCGGCAGCCTCGGCATGTCGGGCTCCGAGACGCTGCCCGGCTTCTTCGCCGACCGCTACGCCATGGTGCCGCTCAACTTCTCCTTCCGGCAGCAGGTGAGCCAGCAGGCGCCCGACGGCTTCGAGTGGACCGTGCTGCCCATGCCGACCGGCGGCGGAGCGCAGGGGCTCGCCCAGGGCGTGGTGCCGCAGACCCTCTCGGTGGCCGAGGACAGCGAACACCAGCAGGCCGCCGTCGACTTCATCGCCTTCCTCACCCGACCGGAACACGCCGTCGACCTGGCGCGCGGCGACTGGATGCTGCCCACCAGCCGCACCGCGCTGACCGATCCCGCGCTCAACACGACCGACGACGGGTGGCACGTCGGCGCCGAACTGGCCGACCGGCTGCGCCCCTCGCCGGTGCTCGGGGTGCGCGGCTACCCCGAGTGGAAGGACAAGGTCGCCACCCCCGCCCTCCAGGAGTACTACGCCGGCGCCCTGGACCTCGCCGGGTTGCGGGAGGAGCTCGCGGAGGACGGCAACCGGATCCTCAACCGCTACCAGCGCTGACGCGCCGCCCGCGCCCGGCACCACCCCACACCCGACGGAAGAGAGCTCTGACCACACCATGAGCGCCACCCCCATGACCGCCCCGGAACCGGACCCGGCCGCACGACCGGCCCCGCGCCGGCTGCGGGCCGTGCCAGAGCAGCCGCCGCCGGCCGCCGCCGTGCCGCGGGACCGTGCCCGGGGCGCCATGCTGGGCCTCGCCGTCGGCGACGCGCTCGGCGCGCCGGCGGAGAACCTCAAGCCCTCCCAGATCAGGGAGCGTTGGGGGCGCATTGTGGGGTTCGTCTCCGACGACCCGGCCGGCACGGACGACACCGAGTACGCGATCTTCTCCGGGCTGCTGCTCGCCGAGCACGGCTCGGAGCTGACCGTCGAGCACGTCGAGTCGGCGTGGCACGAGTGGATCGCCGACCTGGACGAGGGCCCGTTCCGGGGCGCCGGGTTCAGCGAGCGCGGCACGCTGGAGAACCTGCGCCGGGGTCTCGCCGCGCCCATCTCGGCGCAGCACCGGCACGCCTGGAGCGACGGTCTCGCGATGCGGGCGGCGCCGTTCGGGGTGTTCGCGGCGGGCCGGCCGGCCGAGGCGGCCCGTCTGGTGGCGATCGACGGCACGGTCTCGCACGACGGCGAGGGCATCTACGGCGGGCAGGCGGTGGCGGCCGGGGTGGCGGCGGCCATGGTGAGCCACAGCCCGGACGTGGTGGTGCTCGCGGCGCTCTCGGTGGTGCCCGACGACTCGTGGACGGCGCGTTCGCTGCAACGCGCGGTGACGGCGGCCCGGCGGGCGCGGCGCGACCCGGCGGCGAGCCAGCTGTCCGTCGAGCGGGCCGTCAGGTCGGCCACCGTGATCGGCGGCTATCCGTGGACCGACCTGGCTCCGGAGGCGGTCGGCCTGGCCTTCGGCGCGTTCGACGCGGCCCGCGGCGACTTCGCGCGGGCGGTCGAGACGGCCGTCAACATGGGCCGGGACGCGGACACCACGGCCGCGGTGGCCGGGGCGCTGTGCGGGGCGCTGCGCGGCGAGGCGGCCATCCCCGCCGACTGGGCGGCGGCCATCGGCCCGGTGCGCGGCAGTTGCCTGCCGTCGATGGCCGGCCGGCACGTGCTCGACGTCGCCGACCGCCTGGCGCCGACGCGGACCGGGCCGCCGAACGGCCTCGCTGAGGCGGCGCGATGACCGAGCCCCGCGCGGCGGAGTCCGTGGGTCGCCGGATCGAGGGCCTGCTGCTGGGGATCGCCGCCGGCGACGCCGCCGGCTGGCCCTCCGGCCGACACCGGGCCGCCCGGCTGCCCGAGTGGACCAGACGGCTCACCAGGGAGCTCGACACCTTCGCCGAGCAGAACGCGACCACCACGCTGCCGGTGCCCATAGCGCTCAACCAGCCGCCGGAGCCGCTGCGGCTCGGCCCCTCGGACGACGCCGAGTGGGCGGCGTTCACGGCGCTCTCCCTGCTCTCCGCGGCCAGTGGCGGCGGAGCGCCCGAGGAGATCGCCGGCCGGGTGCGCTCGGCTCTCGCGCTGGCCTGGACGGCGTTGGCCGACGAGGTCGCGGCGGCGGCCGAGCAGGCCGACGAGATCGAGTCGGCGCGCATCCCGCTGCGGGCCAGGATCTCGGTGCGGGCCGGCCTCGGGAACCTGGCGGCCGGGCTCAGGCCGCCGGCCACCGGCCACGACAACCCGCACTACTTCGACGACGCGGCCTGCGTCCGGGCCGCTGTGCTGGCCGTGGCCCACCCGGGCGATCCGGAGGCGGCCGCCGCCCTGGCCGAGTTCGACGCCCGCTACACGCAGGACGGCGACGGGGTGCACGGCGCCCGGGCGATGGCGGCGGCGATGGCCGTGGCGCTGGCCGGCGCCCCGGTGGACTCCTGCGTGGACGAGGCGCTGCGGCAGTTGCCCGAGGGCACCGAGATCCGCCGCAACGCGCTGCACGCCGTCGGCCTCGCCAGGTCCGCGGTGGCCGCCGCGCCGGGCCCGGCCGGCACCGCGTTCGCGCTGGTGCCGGTCCTGGAGCACGAGATCGTCGACCACGTCTACAGCTACGGCATCGCCGCGGCCGAGACGGTGCCCGTCGCCCTCGCGGTGGCCATCGCGGCCGGCGGCGCGGTCAGCGAGGCGGTGCCGACGGCGGCCTGCCTGTCCCGGGTGGCGGACTCGGCGCCGGCCCTGGCGGGCGCGCTGACCGGGGCCGTCTCGGGCGCCGGGGCGCTGCCCGCCAGCTGGCGCGCGGCCTGCCGGACGCTGCCCGGCTGCGCCCTGCCGAGGCTCGCCGGCACCGACCTGGTGGAGCTGGCCGCGCGGCTCGCCGCGACGCCGTTCGCCGGGCGGCCGGCGTCCCTTTCCTCCGCTTCCTCGCTCCCCCGGGAACCCGACCTCACCCCCGCTCCCGGCCGCGCCGCGGCCGTGGAGAGCTCTGCCCGCCAGAAGGGATCGACCACATGACCTCTGCCACCCCTTCGTCCAGTCCCTCCGCACTCTCCGACCGAACCCACCTCTCCCTGGAGAGCCGCACCGTGGGCGCCCTGGTGGGCGCCGCGGTCGGCGACGCGCTCGGCGGCCCGGTCGAGGGCTGGACGCCCGAGGCCATCGTCGAGCGGCACGGCGGCCGGGTGCGGGGCATCGTCGAGCCGTTCCACCGCGACCAGTGGCGCACCGCCCGCCCCATCGCCCCGTACCACAAGGGCGACGGGCACGTCACCGACGACACCCTGATGACGCACGCCCTGGTGCGGGTCTACGAGAAGGTGCGCGACCACCTGGACGCGTACGCGGTCGCCGACCACCTGGTGCCCGACCTCATCACCACCCCGCGCTGGATCCCGGAACTCGACGCCGAGGCGCTGCCGTTGCAGCGGATCTTCCTGGCCGAGAAGTGGATCGTGGCCCGGATCCACTACGGCCACGTGGACCCGCGCGAGGCCGGGGTGGGCAACATCGTCAACTGCGGCGCCGCGATGTACATGGCGCCGGTGGGCGTGGTCAACGCCGGCAACCCGGCCGGTGCCTACGCGGAGGCGCTCGACGTGGCCGGCGCGCACCAGTCGTCCTACGGGCGGGAGGCGGCCGGGGTGTTCGCCGCGGCGGTGGCGGCCGCGTTCAAGCCGGGCGCCACGCCGGAGTCGGTGGTGGGTGAGGCGCTGTCGCTGGCGAAGGACGGCACCCGCGCGGCGATCGAGGCGGTGTGCGAGGTGGCGTCGGGCTTCGACGACTTCGAGGCGGCGCTCGGCCCGCTGCGGGCGGCCGTGTCGCCGTACGACACGGTGGGCGCCGACTACCGCAAGCCCTCGCTCGGCGCCCGCAGGCCGTCCAGGCTGCACGCCATCGAGGAGCTGCCGATCGCGCTCGGCATGCTGCTGGTGGGCCGGGGCGACTTCCGGCACACGGTGCTCGGCGCGGTCAACTACGGCCGGGACTGCGACTCCATCGCCACCATGGCGGGCGCCGTCGTGGGCGCGCTGCACGGCGAGGACGCGGTGCCGGAGGAGTGGAGCGGCGAGGTGGCCAGGGCCAGCCGGCTCGACCTGCGGGCGCCGGCCGAGGCGCTGTCCGCCGTGGCGCGCGAGGTGTTCGCGCGGGACGTGACGCGGCGGCGGGCCCATGAGGAGCTGTTCGCCGCCATCTCGGGGGCGCGGCCATGAGCGGGGCGCTGCGGTTGACCTGGGTGCAGCCGGAGGACCTGCTCGGGCACGAGCTGCGGCAGGCCGCCCAGGACGGGCGGGACGCCTCGGCGGTCGAGCGGCGCTGGCTGGCCGCCGGCGGCCGGCCGGCGCCCGAGCGCGCCGGCGCCTCGGCCGGGCCCGAGGATCCGGCGCTGCGCCGGCTCGCGGAGCGGCTGCTCGACGAACTGGCC
>NZ_JBHXFJ010000077.1:0-30487 GCF_042722465.1 Streptomyces sp. NPDC127098 | reverse complement strand
CGTCCGCGCGTTGCGCGCGGACGGCGTCCGCCGGGTGGCCGTGGCCCCCTGTGTGATCGCTCCGGGACGGCTGCCGGACCGGATACTGGCCGGCGCCCCCGAGGCGGGCGCCGACGCGGTGGCCGCGCCGCTGGGCGCGGCGCCCGAGCTCGCCGAACTGCTGTGGCGGCGCTACGCGCCGGCCGGCGGGGCGGACCTGGCCACCGCCGGCCACGCGCCGTCCTACGGGACGTACTTGTAGCCCACCCGGCGCACCGTGACGATGCGTTCCCGGTAGGCCGCCCCCAGCTTGCGGCGCAGCCGCGCCACGTGCACGTCCACCGTGCGCTGGTCGCCGACCGGGCCGTAGCCCCAGATGGTGGTCACCAACTGCTCCCTGGTGTACACCCGGTGCGGGTGCCCGGCCAGGTGGGCGAGCAGCTCGAACTCCAGGTAGGTCAACCGCAGCAGTTCGCCGTCCACCCGGACGGTGCGCTCCTCGGTGTCCACCACGATGCCCTGGCCGGCCGGCGCCGGCGCGGCCGCGGGGGGCGCCGGGGCCACCGTGGGCGTCGCGCCCCGCCCGGACAACAGCTCGGACAGTTGGGCCGGTTGGGTGCCGGCCGGGGCCAGCACCAGGTAGCCGACCAGGGGCACGGTGCCGGTCGTGGCCTCCGGGACCAGCGCCACGGTCACGTCGGACAGGTTCGCCACGTCGGACAGGTCGGTGAGATCCGGGAGGGCGGTGAGATGCCGCATCATCGGCTCCCTTTCGTGTGGGATGCGCCTTGAGATCCTGGTGGGACCGGTCAGGCAGCGGCGGCTGGGGTGTAGTGCGCGGCGTCGTCGCCCTCGACGACGCGGCTGTGCTCTCCGTCCACGCCGACCGGCGCGTCGCCGGCCACCGTCACGCGGTGCAGCAGGCGCGGCAGGTCGCCGTAGTCGTCGGGCGCGTAGTGCTGGGTGATGCGGTTGTCGAAGAGCACCAGGTCGCCCGGTGCCCACTGCCAGCGCACCACGTTCTCCGGGCGGGTCACGTAGGACTGCAGGATGCGCAGGATGTCGCGGGACTCGTCGGGCCCGAGCCCGACCAGGCGCTGCGCGAAGCCGCCGATGAACAGGCCGCGTTCGCCGGTCTCCGGGTGCACCCTGACCACCGGGTGGGCGGTCCGGTACTTCCGGGAGACGAACTGCCTGCGGTGCTCGGCCGCCCTGGCCGTCTTCGGCTCCGCGTAGTCGTGGTCGTTGGTGTGTACCGCCCACAGCCGGTCGGCCAGGGCCCGCAGCGGCTCCGGCAGATCCTGGTAGGCGGTGGCCGCGTTGGCGATCAGGGTGTTGCCGCCGTAGGGCGGGACGACGAGGCTGCGCAGCGTCGTCGCCTTGGGCGGGGTGCGGACGAAGGTGACGTCGGTGTGCCACCGGTTTGAGCGGATGCCCTCCTCGCCGTTGACCGCCAGCACGTGGGGCTGGCCGTCCGCCGCGGGGACGGTGGGGTGCGCGGTGGTCAACTCACCGAAGCGCGAGGCGAACCCGAGCTGGGCCGCGTCGTCGAGGCGCTGGCCCCTGAAGAAGAGCGCCTTGTGCTCCAGGAGCGCGGAGTTGATCTCGGAGACGACGGCGGGATCGAGATCGCCGGCGAGGTCCACGCCGATGATCTCGGCACCGATACGCCCGCCGATCCGGCGGACGTCGAAGCCGGTCGTGGTCATTGCTGATCGCTGCCTTTCTTCGTTGATCTGCTGTTGCCGATCTCGTTTTGAGGCAGCCGAGAAAACGCTCTCGCGGGCGCGGGCCGATTACGCCGATAACGGCTGACTATCGACCGGGGAAAAGTGAGGAAATGCACGGAACCGTGCGGAGGGGTGTGACAAGCGCGAGAGAGCGTCGGTCGGCTGGGCTCAGCGACCGACGGCACAGATGGCGCTGGCCTGCCGCCGGAGATCGACGTGCAGCCGCGCGACAAGAACGTCAGCTTGACTCACGGTAGGTGAGCATGCCAGCGCGATCGGGCAGCCGTCAAGATATTTCCCGCCGGTCTCGAATACTGGAACACATTCCCCGGCACCCGGTAAAGGACCGCACCGGCTCCGCTTGACCATGAGGGTCGGGCACTGTCAATCTGTACCCCATGCCGACCAGTAAGCGCTTCTTTTCACGATGGCACGTGGACCTCGTCCGCGTGGCCAGCGCGCTGTGTCGCGGCGACCGTCCGAGCTAGACGGTCGCGCCCGGTGTAGTGCCGTGGGCGCGGCTTCCCCCGCCGAACGCCCACCCGCACCACCGGAAAGAGGACCCCCACATGACCGCGCCCGTCGTCGCGCCCCGCACCCCCAGCGAACTCGCCGACACCGTACGGTGGTTCGCCGCCCGCCCGGAACTGTGGCGGCCGCGGATCCGGTTCACCACCCCGGAGCGCTTCTACCTGCGCCTGGAACGCACCGCGGAGCACGAGGTCTGGCTGCTCACCTGGCTGCCGGGCCAGGGCACCGAGATCCACGACCACGGCGGCGCCTCCGGCTCCTTCGGCGTGGTCGACGGCACGCTCACCGAGGACACCTTCGGCCCCACCGGCACCGCACGCTCGCTGAACCCCGGCGAGTCCCGCGCCTTCGGCCCGCGCCACATCCACCGGGTCACCAACCGGGGAACGCTGCCGGCCGTCAGCATCCACGCCTACGCGCCGGCCCTGACCACCCAGAACTACTACGAGGCGGACCCGGCAGGACGGCTGCGGCTGCTGCGGACCGACGCCGTGGAGGAGTGAACCGATGGGCATCGACGACCACCTGGCCGCCGCGCGAGCGACGCTGGACCGGCTGACCCCGACCGAGGCCCACGCCGAGTGGCTGGCCGGCGCGGTGCTGGTGGACACCAGACCCGAGTTCCAACGCGCGGCGAGCGGCACGATCCCGGGCGCGCTGCTGATCGAACGCAACCACCTGGAGTGGCGCTGCGACCCGTCGAGCGGCGCGTCGGTCCCGGAGGCGGTGGACCGTGACGTGCGGTGGATCGTCTTCTGCGACGAGGGCTACGCCTCCTCCCTGGCGGCGGCCTCCCTCCGGGCGGTCGGCCTCCCCCGAGCGACGGACCTGGCCGGCGGCTTCCAGGCCTGGCGCCAGGCGGGCCTCCCGACGACACCGCCGGCCTGACCCACACCGCGCGGTTTTCCCCCACCCACCCGCCCTTTTCGCGCTCCGCGCGGGGGGTGACGGCCCGGCGGTGCCGGGTCCCGGCGCTTCGCGCCGGAGTTTCCCCACCCGCCCGCCCTTTTCGGCGCTTCGCGCGGTGGGACGGTGGTCGAGACCGCGCGTCGCGCGGTGCGCGGCCTGCAGGGCGGGGGGCACGGCCGCCAGGCCTGTCGCGCTGCGCGCTGTGCCGGCGCAACAGGGCCGTGGGCCCGCGGCGGCTGCGCCGCCGGGCCGTGCGGGCCCGGGGCCGCGCTACGATCCGCCTGGGGGGCGGTGGCACGGCCGCGAGGGCCCGTCGCGCTGCGCGCTGCGCGGCGCGGGGCCGGGCCTATGGCGGCTGCGCCGCCGGGCCACCCGGCGGCCCCTGCCGCGCGAGGCCACCCGCCAAGGGCAGGTGGGTGGGCGCGGCGGGCGGCGGCTACCCACCCGCACAGCGCACAGCGAAACCGCGGGTGGGTGCGCGGGGGGAGACTCAGCCCGGCCAACCGTCAGTCGGAACGTTCCCGCAACGCCGTGTCCGTCACCACCGTCATCCCGACCAGCGTGAGCAGCACCACCGCCGCCGTGATCGCGAACACCGCCCGCAGCCCGAAGAGCTGCGCCAGCACCCCGCCGGCCACCGCGCCGAGCGGCATCGTGCCCCAGGCGATCAGCCGGTAGCCGCTGTTGAGCCGGCCGAGGAGGCCGTTCGGCACGATCCGCTGCCGCAGCGAGACCGTGATCACGTTCCAGATCACGATCCCCACCCCGGAGACCGCGAACCCCGCGCCGACCAGGTAGGGGTTGGCGGTCAGCGCGGGGACGGCGAGGGCGAGCGCGCTGGTCAGGACGGTCAGCGACAGCGCGCGGGCCGGACCGAGGGCCCGTTCGGCCCACTCGGCGACGAAGGAGCCGAGCAGGCTGCCGACCGCCATCGCGGTCATCAGCACGCCGAAGCCGCCCTCCGTCAGCCCCATCGCCGACGTCGGGCCGACCGCGTACAGCACCAGTACCGCGAACGCCGCGTTGGAGGCGAAGTTGCTGGCGCCGACCATCGCGGCGAGCGTCCGCAGCAGCCGCTGGTTCCACAGGTAGCGCAGGCCCTCGGCGATGTCGGCCCGCATGGTGGTGGCCGGGCCGGTTCGCTCGGTCCTGAAGGTGCCGGGCACCAGCAGCAGCGCCGCGACCGCGACCGCCCAGAGGGCGGTGGGCGCGGCGAAGGCGGCCACCGCGCCGGCGGCGACCAACAGCCCGGCCACCGCGGGGCCGACGAACTGGTTGGCGGCCAACTCCGCCGCGTAGAGGCGGCCGTTGGCGCGCGCCAGCTGGTCGCGGTGGACGAGCTGCGGCACGATCGACTGGGCCGAGGTGTCGTACACCGTCTCGGCGACGCCGACGCAGAAGGCGACCGCGTACAGCAGCCAGACCGAGCCCGCGTCCAGCGCCACGGCGAGCGCCAAGGCGGCCATCAGCAGCGTGCGCAGGCAGTTGGCGAACACCATGGCGCGCCGCCGGTCGACGCGGTCGGCGAGCGCGCCCGCCTGGAGGGCGAACAGCAGCCAGGGCAGGCTGAGCGCGAGCGAGAGCCCGGCGATCAGCGTCGGGGAGCGGGTGTACTGGATCGCCACCAACGGCAGCGCGACCTTGAGCACACCGTCGGCCAGGTTGGAGAACGCGGAGGAGGTCAGCAGCCGCCAGTAGGCGGGACCGAGCGGCGGCCGCGCGACGGCGGCGGCCAGGGTGGTCTCGTTCGTCACCGATGGACAATCCCACATCGATGGAGAAAACTCAATCGCCTACCTGACCCCGCCGTTCAGCCGTGGACTACGCTGCGCACATGGGCGAACAGGGAGCGACCGGCCGGCCCTCGCGGCAGGAGGCGACCGTCCGCGAGGCCAAGGCGCTCGCGCATCCGCTGCGGTCCCGCATCCTGCGGCTGTGCGGGCAGCGCGAGATGACCAACAAGCAGTTGGCCGACCGGCTCGGCCGCGATCCCGGCACGGTGCTCTACCACGTGCGCCAGTTGACCGAGGCCGGCTTCCTGGAGCCGGCCCCGGTGCGCACCGGCGACAGCGGCGCCCTGGAGAAGCCGTACCGGTCCACCGGCCGCTCCTGGTGGCTCGACTACCCGCTCGCCAAGGCCGGTTCCGAGGACGCCCCGCTCGTCCCCCTGCTGGCCTTCCAGGAGGAGCTGCACGAGGCGGGGCCGAGCTCGATCGCGGAGCTGGCGCGGTTCATGCTCCACCTCTCCCCCGAGGAGCTCGCCGAGTTCAACGCGCGCGTCCTCGCCATCCTCGACGAGTACATCGCCACCGACGGCGAGCGCCGCGAGGGCCGGCCCGCCTACGGCGGCTTCTTCCTCCTGCACCGCCTCGCCGAGTAGCCGTACTGATCACAGAACCGGCCGGCGACAAGGCGCGTCCTCCGCCCCGTGAGCGCGATCGACGACCGGCGCCGGTTCCGCGCCGACCTGCGGCCGGCCCGGATCCCGGCCTTCCGTCGGCTCTGGCTGTCCAGCGCGGTGACCGCGACCGGGGCCAGCCTGACCGCCGTCGCGGTGCCGCTGCAGATCTACGAGATCACCGGCTCCTCGGCCTGGGTCGGCCTCTCGGCGGTGGCCGCCCTCGGCCCGCTGGTGCTCGCGGCGCTCTGGGGCGGGGTGCTGGCCGACGCGCTCGACCGGCGCCGGCTGCTGCTCGCGACCAACGGCGGGCTCGCCCTCATCGCGTCGCTGCTGTGGCTCCAGGCGGCGGCCGGCGTCGACTCCGTCGCCGTGCTCTTCGTGCTGCTGGCGCTCCTCCAGGGCTGCCTCGGCGCCAACTCGGTGGCCCGCCGTTCCGTGGTGCCACGTCTGGTGCCGCCTGAACTGCTGCCGGCGGCCAACTCGTTGGACGCCACCGTGCGCTGGTTCGGCCCGGTGGCCGGGCCGCTGCTCGCCGGGGCGCTGCTGCCCGTCACGGGCGTGGCGCCGCTGTACCTGGTCGACGCGCTGGCGCTGCTCGCCATGGTCCACGCGGTGTGGCGGCTGCCGCCGCTCCCGCCGGGGGACCCGGCAGGCGTCGGGCACCGACCCCGGCTGTCCGCCGGGGTCCGCTACCTGGCGGGCCACCGGCTGCTGGTCGCCCTCTACCTGGTCGACCTGGTCGCGATGGTGATCGGCAACCCGGCGGCGCTCTTTCCCGAGGTGTCGCAGGAGACGTTCGGCGACCCGCCCGGCGGCGGTCTCGCACTCGGGGTGCTCAGCGCCTCGATTTCGGCGGGCGCCGTGCTGGCCGGGCTCTGCTCCGGGGCCTTCACCCGTCTCACCCGGCACGGCCTCGTCTACGCGGTCGCCGTCTGCGGCTGGGGCCTGGCCATCGCCGCCTTCGGCCTGACCGACCGGCTGTGGCTGGCCACCTGTTGTCTGCTGGCCGCCGGCGGGACGCTGATGCTGCTGAGCGTGTTCCGCGCGACGCTGCTCCAGGCGTGCGTGCCGGATGAGTTGCGTGGCCGGCTCCAGGGTCTCGACACGGTGATCTCGGCCGGCGGCCCCTGGCTGGGCGGCCTGGCCCACGGCCTGGCCGGCGCCGCGGCCGGCCCCACCTGGGCCATCACGGGCGGCGGCCTGTTGACGGTGGCCGCGACGCTCGCCCTCGCCTCCGTCTCGCGGACGCTGATCGCCTACCGGGCGCCAGGCGACTGACCCGGCGGCCCGCTCAGGAGACCGGCCGGGAGTCCTCCCAGGCCCACTCGAACTCCTCGCGGTAGGTCTCGAAGAGGCTGAGCTCGCCGTCCGCCAGCGGGTCGTCCCGTTGCACTATCTCCCGGCCCGCCCGGCGCAGCACCATCACCGGCGTCTCCATGCCCCGGCTGCGCCGCAGGTACGACTGGACGACGGCGACCCCGTCGGGTCCGTCGGCGTCCACGAAGTAGGCGCTGAACCGTGGCGTGTCGTCGAAGACCCGGATCTCGAAGGCCTCGGGGTCCCGCACCCGGCTGCGCACCCGCCGCACGTGCAGGATGTTGGTCTCCACGGTCCTGCCGAGCTCGCCGCGCTTGAGGCCGAGTTCGCGCTCCCGCCGCCGCATGGCGCCGCTCGCCGGGTTGAGGAAGAGCAGCCGCACCCGGCAGCCGGACTCGGCGAGCCGGAACAGCCGCCGGCCGGGGAAGTTCTGCACCAGCAGGCCGAGCCCTATGCCCAGCGCGTCGAGCCTGCGGGCCCCGGAGAACAGGTCCTCGGCCGGCAGCTGCCGCTGCAACCGCACCCGGTCCGGGTGCACCCCGGCCACGTCCGTGAACCGGTCGCCCACCAGGCGCTCCACCGCGTCGGCCGGCAGTCGCCCGTCCGACGGCGGCGCGCCGGAGTCGAGCAGCCGCAGCAGCCGCGCGCAGGCGCGCTCCGCCTGTTCGAGCACGGCCCGGCTCATGCCCCGGTTGCGGCTGACGGCGCTGCGGGCCACCTCCAGCTCGTCGAGGGTGAGCTCCACCTCGCGCCGGTTGTCCAAATACGGCGCGAAGCAGGGCCAGTGCTGCACCATGAGTTCACGCAGCTGAGGCAGGGTCAGGAAGGCGAGCACGGTGTCATCGGCAGGATCCAGCAGGTGCCCCTTGCGGCGGCTCACCTCACGCAGGGCGGCCGCCCGCTGCACCCACTCCTGCCCGGTGGGCCCGGCCGCCGCCACCTCCCACTCCTCGCCGTGCACCGGCTCGTACACGGGGCGCAGCACCGCCGCCACCACCGAGCGCAGGCGCTGCTCCACCAGGTTCAGCCAGACGTACGCGCGCCCGGCCCGCTCGACGCGGGTCCGCACCTCGGACCAGTCCTCGGCGCTCCAGTCGAGATCGGCACCGATCTCCACCGGGCGCGGCACCGGCACCGCGACAGTCGGCGCCTCGGCGGTCTCGTCCCCGTTTCCCGGGGGCAATTCCAGCCCCGAAGAGCTCACCTGTACCGCCTTCCGCCCCTGCCTTGGATCAAGGAAGCCTACTGCCGCGCCCGCCGCGCGCGCAGCCCGAGCCGGGGTGGACCGGGCTTGCCCACGCGTCCCTCGGGGCAGGGGGAGGCCATGACGCTCCCCGTGCGCCGGGCGCCCACGTCAACTTACCGGCTCCAGCTGGGGCCCGAGTTCACGTTCGGGGCGGCTGAGGCATTCGTCCCGCGGATCGCCGCGCTCGGCGTCTCGCACCTGCACCTCTCCCCCGTGCTCGACGCGGTCCCCGGCTCCGCGCACGGCTACGACGTCACGGACCACGCGACGGTCAGGGCCGAGCTCGGCGGCGAGGCGGGGCTGCGGCGTCTCGCGGCCACCGCCCGCGCCCACGGCCTCGGCCTGGTGCTCGACATCGTGCCCAACCACATGGCGGTGCCGGCCGACACGAGCCGCAACCGGCAGCTGTGGGAGGTGCTGCGGGACGGCCCCGGGTCCCGGTACGCCTCCTGGTTCGACATCGACTGGGCGGCCGGCGAGGGGCGGCTGCTGCTGCCGGTGCTCGGCGGGCCGCTGGCCGGCGAGCTCGACCGGCTCACGGTGGCGGACGGCGCGCTGCGCTACTGGGACCACCGCTTCCCGCTGCGCGCCGGCACCGAGGGGCTGCCGCTGCCCGAGCTGCTGGCGGCCCAGCACTACCGCCTCTGCTGGTGGCGGCTGGGGCGTACCGAACTCAACTACCGCCGGTTCTTCACCGTGTCGGAGCTGATCGGGGTGCGGGTCGAGGACCCCGGGGTCTTCGACGCCACGCACGCCACGGTGCTGCGGCTGGTGGCCGACGGGGTCGTGACGGGCCTGCGGATCGACCACCCGGACGGGCTCGCCGACCCGGGCGGCTACCTGGCCCGGCTACGCGAGGCGTGCGGCGCCGACGTCTGGATCGTGGCCGAGAAGATCCTGGGGCCCGACGAGCGGCTGCCGGCGTCCTGGCCGGTCGCCGGCACCACCGGCTACGACGCACTGCGGCACGTCGACGCGGTCTTCGTCGACCCCGAGGGGCACGCCCGACTGACCGACGCCTACCGGGAGTTCACCGGCGTCGCGCCGGAGGCCGGCGGCGTCTGGGCGGAGACCGTGCACGCCGCGGCACACCGCATGATCGGGCACGAGCTGGCGGCCGAGGCGGCGCGGCTGGCCCGGGCCGCCGAGGCCGCCTGCCGCGCCGACCCCGCGCTGTGGGGGCGCGACCACGCTCCCTGGGCGCTGCGCGCCGCGCTGGTCGAGCTGCTGGTGCGGCTGCCGGTCTACCGGCCCTACGTCACGGGTGGGGCGCCGCCGGCCCCCGGGGACGCGGCGATGCTGACGGCCGCGGCCGAGGCGGCGGCCGGCGCCTTCGCGGTGCCGGAGGAGTCGGCGGCGGTGGCGACCGTCCGTGACCTGGCCCTCGGACGGTGCGACCCCACGCCGCCGGCGGTGGAGTTCCGGGTCCGCTTCGGCCAGGTCTCCTCGGCGCTGCGGGCCAAGGCCGTGGAGGACACGGCCGGTTACCGGTTCGCCCCACTGCTCTCGGCGGCCGAGGTCGGCTGCGCGCCGGAGGCGCCGGCGCTGCCGCCCGCCGCGTTCCACGCGCACTGCGCGCGGGTGCGGCGGGAGTGGCCGCTGACCGGCACGGTGCTGTCCACCCACGACACCAAGCGCAGCGGCGACGCCCGGGCCGCACTCGCGGCCCTCTCCGAACATCCTTCCGTTTGGGCCGGGTTGGTCTCCCGATTGACGGCGGAGACGGCACGCGCCGGGGCACCGGCCCCCGACCCCCACCTCGCGTGGACCGCCTGGCAGACGGCGTTCGCCCTCGGCACCCCCGACCGGGAACGGCTGACCGCCGCCGTCCTCAAGGCGGCGCGCGAGGCGGCGCTCGCCACCACCTGGACCGAGCCGGACGCCGACTACGAGCGCGCCCTGGAGCGCTTCGTACACGCCGGCCCGTGCGGCCCACCCGGCCGCTCGCTCGCCGAGTTCGCCCGCCGGCTCGCCCCGACGATCCGCGCCAACGTGCTGGGCGCCGCACTGCTGCACCTGACGATGCCCGGCGTGCCCGACGTCTACCGCGGCAGCGAGGGGCACTACCCGGCCCTGGTCGACCCCGACAACCGCCGCCCGCCCGTCGTCGTGGACGCCGAGCTGAACGCCGAGAAGCTGCGCCTGACCACCGCGGCCCTGCGGCTGCGCCACGACCACCCCGACTGGTTCGGCCCCGAGGCCGGACACCACCCCCTGGCCGCGGAGGGCCCGGCGGCCGAGCACTGCCTGGCGTTCGCCCGCGCGACCCAGGCCATCACCGCCGTCACCCGCCTCCCGCACCGCCTGGCCGAGGCCGGCAGCTGGCGCGACACCCACCTCCCGCTGCCGCCCGGCGACTGGCACGACCTCCTCACCGGCGGCCGCACCACCGGCAAGGCACCACTGGCCCGGCTCTTCGCCCAGTCCCCGGTGGCCCTGCTGGTGCGCGCCCCTCAGGACCCGGGCGCGTAGTCGCTGATCCGGTAGCACATCTCGTCGTCGAGGGCGTTCGTGTCGTAGTCGACGGTGATCACCTCCGGCCGCGCCGGGTCGTCCTCGGCATAAGCGACCTCCACGACGTCCGCCCCGTCAGCCTCGGCCTCCTCGGCCAGCGCCAGCAGCTCCGCGATGGTCATCCCCATCTCGGGTGACTGCTCCGGCGGCTCGTAGAGGCCGGTGAGATCGGTCAGCTCGACCACCTCGCCGTCCTCGACCGCGATCTCCCACGTCCCGTTGAGCGAGGTCTCCCCGCAGTACCCCTCGACCACGTACCGGTACGCCGTCGGGTCCTGCCACGCCGACACGTCGGGACCGTCGGACCGCTCACGGTCCGCGGCCACCAGAAGCACCCCGATCGCCGCCACCAGCCCGATCCCCCCGATCCACGCCGCACGCGCGTTCCCCACCATGCCGCTGTGACGGATCGCGGCTGCCGCCGGTTCCCCCGCCCGAGGGGGGTGACAACCGCCCGGCCGGTGAGCGAGGGTCGGCACCATGCGGATACGAGCGGGCACCAGACACGACGCGGAGCCGGTCGCGGCGCTGCACGCGGACAGTTGGCGCACGGCCTACGCGGGCATCATGCCGGACGCCTTCCTCGAAGGACCGCTGCTCGACGACCGACTGACCGTCTGGCGCGGGCGGTTCGCCGCCGACCCGTCGGCGACCGGGCTCTTCGTCGCCGAGGACCACGGCGAGATGGTCGGCTTCGCCTACCTCACCCCCAGCCCCGACGGCCGCGTCCTCCTGGACAACCTCCACGCCCGCCCCGGCCGCACCCGCTCCGGCATCGGCGGTCGCCTGCTGCGGCACTCCCTCGCCTGGGCCGCCGCGACCCACCCCGGCCGCCCCCTCTATCTGGAGGTGCTGCGCGACAACACCCCGGCCGTCGCCTTCTACGAGCGACAGGGCGGCCGGCGCACGGCTGAACGGGTCTGCCGGTTCGAGCAGGGCTTCGAGCTGCCGGGCTTCGAGTACACGTGGCACCCGACCGGAGGCGACCTCAGGCGAACTTCATGACCATCAGATGCTCGGGGTCGGGAACCGGAGTGAACCCCACCTTCTCGTACACCCCGTGCGCGTCGACGGTCGCGAGCATCAGGCGCCTGAGCCGGTAGGGCGCCAGGTGGTCCCGGATGGAGGCCGCCAGCCACGTGCCGAGCCCCCTGCCGCGGTGCGCGGGATCCACGTAGACGTCGGAGAGCCAGGCGAAGGCGACCAGGTCGGTGACGACACGCGCGTACGCCACCTGGCCGCCGGCCGGCTCGTAGACGCCGAAGTTCAACGACGCCCGCACACACCGCTCGACGGTCTCCCGGCTGCGCCCCAGCGCCCAGTAGGCGTCGGTCGACAGCCAGTGGTGCACACGGTCCATATCGACGCGGTCCGGATCGGTCGCGATCTCGTACCCGTCTTCCCTGCGGAGCATCACAACCGGCGAATCTAGCCCGAGACACCCGCGCGGTCGCCCGAATTACCGGCCACGGGCGTCATCGCAGCCGCGGTGGGTGCGCCGGCGCTCCGCGCCGGGGTCTTCCCCCACCCGCCCGCCCTTTCCGGCGCTCCGCGCAGCTGGCGCTGGGCGCCGCGACATCGCGCGCCCAACACCGCACCGGCCGCGCCGCAGGCGCCCCCGCGCCACGCGGGTGAGCACGGCTCGAACCGCGCGCCCCACGCGGCGTGGCCGCCGGCTGCTCGGCCGCCGGCCACGGCACCCGCAGGGCGTCTGCGAGCCGCCGCGCCCGCACAACACCACCGAAAGGGCGGGTGGGTGGGGAACCCCTCTTCGGCAGCCGTCGAACCGCAAGGCGCGGACAACCGATTTCCGTCCCACCGGCCTCCGCCCCGTCCGAAGCCTTTACAGACGAACACGCACGGCGCTACGGTCCGAATTGGGAGCGCTCCCATTCCGGTCATGGACCGGGACGCGCGCCCAGAACTCCGGCCTGCCGCCCCAACCTCCCAGCCCCCGCTCGGGCGGCAGGCCGGCTTACCGAGGAGCTACCCGGGCCACCTCAGTCGAGGTCGCCGTCCACCAGCACGAAGGACACCGCGCCGAACCGCACCTGATCCCCGGGCCGCACCGGGGCGACGCCGGTGACGCGGCGGTCGTTGACCCAGGTGCCGTTCACCGAGCCGAGGTCGTGCAGCAGCCAGCCCGCGGGCGTACTGAACAGCCGCGCGTGGTGGCGGGAGACGCTGGAGTCGCTCAGCCGGAGGCCGGAGCCGACCTCCCGCCCGATGGTCAGCGGCACGGGCCCGGGCATCGGCAGCAGCAGTTGCGGCAGCCGCTCCGCCTCCCAGGCGAGCCGCAGACGCTGGCGGAGGGCGGCGACCCTGGTCACCTGCGTCACCAGCCAGTTGCCCGGGCGGCCGACGCGCGGCGGCCGCCGGTCAGGCAGGTCGCCGAGGACGGCGTACAGCTCGTCGAGCCACCGCGCGGCGAGCACCTGCTCCACGCGGCGTTCGAAGGTGTCCTGGGAGACCCGCCCCTCCACCACGCTCTCGCGGAGCACGTCGAGCGCGCGCTCCCGGTCCGCGTCGGATATCCGCGGTGACGGCGCGCCGAACTCGACTGAAGTCATGCGGGAATTGTCCGCGACCCCGCGCGACCCTGTCCACGCCGGGGGCGTCGGAAAACCGTTGGACACGCCGTCACCCGCCGGCCTACGGTGCTGACACGCCCGACCCCGTCACGGATCGAGAAGGGAGGCGCCGTCATGTCGTTCCTCACGACGTCAGTCATGTCATCTGTCACGACTCCGCGCTTCCCCAGCCCTCGCCGTCCCGTCGGGCGTTTCCCAGGCTGAGCCGGAGGGCGTGTCAGGCCTTTCGGAAGGACCACACCCTTCATGACCGATCTGGTCATCCGCGCGCTCGCCGAGCACGAGGCGCGCTCCGTCTTCCTGTCCCTGCCCGACCCCGGCCTGGTGGGCGCCGTCCTGCTCGATCCGCCGCACAACGCGTACGAGACGGTCGGCGCCGGAGGTAACTACCGGCCCGAGTGGACCTTCGTCGCCGAGCGCGACGGCGTCGTGGTGGCCAGGGTCGCCTTCTTCGGCGGCCCGGACGACGAGGAGCCCGTCGCCGTCGACTGGTTCGACTTCACGGACCGGGAGGCCGCCGTCGAACTGCTGCGCACCGTCCCGTTCCGCGCCGACTACGAGCTGATTCTGCCGCCCGGCTGGCGCGAGGACCCGCCGGCCAGGGCGGCGGCCGGGGCCCGGGTGGCCGCGGCCTCCGACGCCGGCTACCAGACGCTGGTGGAGCGCTTCCGCTACCTGTGGACGCCCGCCGACGGGCTGCCGGAACGCCCCGGCCGCCTGGTCTTCCGTCCCGAGCCGGACGACGAGGTCGTGCTCTCGGTGCTGCGCCGGGTGCACTCGGTGACGCTGGACGCCCACGCCCTGCGGGCCGTCGAGCGCGGCGGCGTGGAGCTCGCGGCCCGCGAGGAGCTCGACTTCATCCACTGGTGCCCGTCGCCGCGCGAGTGGCTGCGGCTGGCGTACACGCCGGCGGGCGAGCTGGTCGGCATCCAGGTGCCGGCGCGGAACCCGGGCGGGCCCTGCGTCGGCTTCGTCGGGGTGGTGCCCGAGCAGCGGGGCCACGGCTACGGCTACGACCTGCTGGTGGAGTGCACGCACACGCTGGCCGCCGAGGGCGCGCAGCGGATCGCGGCCGCCACCGACGTGGGCAACGCCCCGATGGCGGCCGCGTTCGCGCGGGCGCGCTATCCGGTCACCCAGCACCGCTACTGCATGACCGCGCCGGCCTCGGGTCCCGCGTCCTGACGTAGTTGTCGCGCGACCGGCGCGCGGCCTGGCCATCGCACCGTCGGGAGGCCGAGCATGGTGCCCATGCTGTTCGAGGTGTGGGCACCACGGGTGAGCGAGGTCGCGCTCCACGTCCAGGGCCGGCCGCCCGTCGCCATGCGGCGGGAGGCCGGCGGCTGGTGGCGGGCGGAGGCGCCGGCGGCGCCGGGCGACCGCTACGGCTTCGCGCTGGACGGAGGGCCGCCGCTGCCCGACCCGCGCGGCCGGCGGCTGCCGGAAGGACCCGACGGGCTGAGCGCGGTGACGGACCTGGCCGGCTTCGCGTGGCGGCATCCGTGGCCGGGGCGCGGGCTGCCCGGCGCCGTGCTGTACGAGCTGCATGTCGGCACCTTCACCCGGGAGGGCACGCTGGACGCGGCGGTCGCCCGGCTACCGCACCTCGCGGACCTCGGCGTCACCCATGTCGAGCTGATGCCGGTCTGCCCGTTCCCCGGCCGGCACGGCTGGGGCTACGACGGGGTGGCGCCGTGGGCGGTGCACGAGCCGTACGGGGGCCCGGCTGCGTTGCAGCGCTTCGTCGACGCGGCGCACGGGCTCGGCCTCGGGGTGGTGCTCGACGTCGTCCACAACCACCTGGGCCCGTCCGGGAACCGACTGCCGGAGTTCGGCCCGTACTTCACGGAGCGGCACCACACCCCGTGGGGCGCGGCGGTCAACCTGGACGGCCCCGAGTCCGCCGAGGTCCGGGCGTACTTCGTCGGCAGCGCGCTGGCCTTCCTGCGCGACTACCGCCTCGACGGGCTGCGGCTCGACGCCGTGCACGCGCTCGTCGACGAGTCGACGCCGCACTTCCTCGCCGAACTCTCGGCGGCCGTCGACGCGTTGGCGAGGGAGACGGGCCGGCCGCTGTTCCTGGTCGCCGAGTCCGACCAGAACGACCCGCGCACCACATCCTCGCGCGAGCGGGGCGGCCACGGGCTGCACGCGCAGTGGAGCGACGACTTCCACCACGCGCTGCACGCCACCCTGACCGGGGAGTCCCAGGGTTACTACGCCGACTTCGGCAAGGCCCCGCTGACGGCCCTGGCCCGCACGCTGTCCGGCGGCTTCTTCCACGACGGCGGCTACTCGGCGTTCCGTGGCCGCGAGCACGGCAGCCCGCTGGACCGGGCGGCGACGCCCACCCGCCGCCTGCTGGGCTACGCCCAGACCCACGACCAGATCGGCAACCGCGCGCTCGGCGACCGTCTCGCGGCCCTGGCCGGGCCGGCGCGCGCCGCGCTGGCGGCGGCGTTGGTGCTGTGCGGCCCGTTCACGCCGATGCTGTTCATGGGCGAGGAGTGGGGCGCGACGACGCCGT
The DNA here is from genome assembly GCF_042722465.1 of Streptomyces sp. NPDC127098. Lineage (NCBI taxonomy): Bacteria > Bacillati > Actinomycetota > Actinomycetes > Kitasatosporales > Streptomycetaceae > Streptomyces > Streptomyces sp. NPDC127098. The sequence goes on along the minus strand of NZ_JBHXFJ010000077.1, from coordinate 14,742 downwards.
GGCAGTACTTCACCGACCACCCGGATCCGGCACTCGCTGAGGCGGTGCGGGCCGGCCGCCGTCGGGAGTTCGGCGCGCATGGCTGGGCGGAGGAGGAGATCCCCGACCCGCAGGACCCGGCCACCAGGGACCGCTCCTGCCTGGTGTGGCCTCCTGAGGACGCCCCTCCTCCCCTCCTCGACTGGCACCGCCGGCTGATCGCCGTCCGCCACGCGCACCTCCCGGCGGACCTGCGGTTGTCGGACGTCTCCGTCGACCACGACGAGGAGGCCGGCTGGCTGGTTCTCCACGCCGGCCCGCTGACGACGGCGGTCAACGTCTCGCCCGACGCTGAGACGTTCGCCCCACTGGGCCCCGGCCCCGCCACCATCCTGGCCACCACCCACCGACTCCCCCCGCCCGACGTGGCGGGCCGACTGCTCCTGCCGCCCGAGTCCGCGGCCGTGCTGCTGCGGGCCGACGCCGCCACGTCGACCGGGTGATCGACCGGCCCTGGTACCGTGCGGCGCATGGGTTCCTGATGGCGCCGGCACCACGTCCGAGGCATGCGGTTCGCGGCTGACGCGTCCGCCCATCAGGTGTGCCCCTCTTCGCCGTCGGCGTCCGACGCTGCCCATCTCCTGACTCCGCTGTCCTCGTACGTCCGCCATCCGCTCGGGAACGAACCGAACCACGATGGGAGACGCACATGCTCGACACCGGCCTCGCCGGCCAGAACGTCCTGGTCACCGGAGGCGCCGGCAACATCGGCGCGGCCATCAGCCGTGCCTTCGCGGCGCAGGGCGCCCGGGTGGCGATCCACCACCTGGCCCAGGACCCGCCCGCGCCCCGGGGAACGGAGTGGGCCCATGTCACGCCGGACGCGGGGAAGGCCGAGGCGCTCGCGCGGGAACTCGGCGACGGCTCCTTCGCGATCAGCGCCGACCTGTCCAGGCCGGAGGCCGCCCGCGAGTTGGTGGCGGCGGTCGGTGACCGGCTCGGAGCGATCAACGTCCTGGTCAACAACGCGGCGCACTGCGAGGTCCCCGACAGCGTCGACACCCTGACCTACGACTCGCTGGAGCGGCACTACCGGGTGAACGCCGTCGCCCCGGCCGTCCTCATCGGCGAGGTGGCCCGGCTGCGGGACGGCGACGCCCCGCTGTCCGTCGTCAACATCACGACCGACGCGGCCAGGGCCTTCCCCGGCCAGACCGGCTACGGCACGTCGAAGGCGGCTCTCGAGGCGCTGACCCGGTCCACCGCGCTCGACCTTGGTCCCCGGGGCATCCGGGTCAACGCCGTGGCCCCGGGACCGGTGCAGACGGGATGGATGGGCGAGGACCTCGTCGCCGAGGTGACGGGACTCGTGCCGCTCCGCCGGCTCGGCGAACCGGAGGACATCGCGGACGCCGTGGTCTACCTCGCCTCCCACCAGGCCCGTTGGGTCACCGGCCAGATCCTCCAGGTCGCTGGCGGCCACGCGCTCTGACCCGACGCGACGGGGGCGGTCGGCCACGTCACCGTGTGCCGGCCGCCCCCCGTCGTACCGGCCCTCGCACCCCGGCGGCATCGCCGACAGCGTCTCCGCACGCACCGTCAGCCGTGCAGGGCCCGCTGCCAGGCCCCTGCCGAGTCCTGGCCGTCGCTCCTCAACAGGGACTTGTTACCCTCGGTGCCGGCTCGTTACGGTTTCCCGGAGTCGTGAGTGCGGGGGAGGATGAGGCGTGTGGGGTCGTTCCGCGAGGAGTGGGCGGCGATGCAGGCCGCCGCTCGGGAGGATGTGGCGCGGACCCGGTTGAACGCGAACGAGGGTGGGGGCGCTGGGCCGAACGGGACGTTGGTGGCGGACTGGCAGGCGAAGCGTGCCGCGGCCGGCTATCTGACGGAGGAGGTGCGGCCGCGCGCGCTGCGGGCCGGTCTTGGGCCGAAGGACGAGGTGAGCCGCGTCGCCACACGCTTGTCCGGGTTCGAGACGGCGGAGGGGGCGCGGACGGTGCTGGAGCGGTGGGTGGACAAGGTGCGTGCTCTGGACGTCCAGTTGGAGGCGGAGGCGGGGCTGCTGCGTGGGGTGGCCTCGGGTTTCCAGGGCGTGGAGGCGGAGGCCGGATACCGGATGCGGCAGGCCACGGAAGGCATCGCGCCCACGCCGCTCATCGGGTTCGAGTGAGCCGCCGTGTCGACGTTCAGCGAGATCGTGGGGCGTGAGCTGACCGACCTGGAGTCGGCGGCTGAGGCGTTCGAGGCGGCGGCCGGCGGCCTCGCCGAGGTGAAGGTGGACTACGGGCAGCGGGTGGCCAGCGTCTCCACCACCGGCAGCGTGTGGGTGGGTGAGGCGGCGGACGCGGCGAGCCGGCAGTTCTCCAACACCGAGGCCGAGTTGGGCGCGGCGGAGGCCGAGGCGCGGGCGTTGGCCGGGTTGTTCCGCGACGGGTACGCGGAGCTCACCGGGCTGCGGGCGCAGGTGGTGCGGCTGGCGATCGAGGTGCGGGAGGCCGGGTTCACGGTCGACGACCGGGGCCAGGTCCTCGACGCGCTCGGCCGGTCCGATATTCCGGAGTTGGCCGACCAGCGGGCCGAGGCCAGGTACGAACTGCAGGCGGAGGCCTCCCGCCTGCTCGGCTTGTTCGCGGAGGCCGACCGCAACCTGCGGCTGGCCCTTGAACAGGTGGTCGAAGGCCGGGACGAGCGCCGTGCCGGGATCTTCAACGGCGGCGCCTCGGGCGACGCGGACCAGGTGCGGGCGGGGCGGGCGGCCGAACTGGCCGGCAGGGTGGCGGCCGGCGACGAGCTGAGCGCGGCAGAGGTGGCCGAACTCCGCCAGCTCGTGGAACTCAACGCCGACGACCAGGAGTTCACGCGACTGCTGCTCGACGATCTCGGGGCTGATGGCCTGCTGCGGATGACCGCGCAGATCGGCACCCAGCTCGCCGGGGACGGCGACGTCGGGACGCGGCTGAACTACACCCATCTCCAGGACCACATGGCCACCGCTCTGGCCACGGCCACGCGCGTGCCGACGCTGGAGCCCGGCTCCGCGGAGTGGGGCCAGTGGTCGCGGACGGCGGAGGGCCAGTTCTACACCCGCTTCATGTCCGGCCTGCGGGAGTCCGGCACGGCGCGGTACGCCGTCGACGGCGTCACCGACCAGGAGGTGCGCGGCTACCACCTCCTGGCCACCCTGATGGAGGGCGGCCCGGACCGGGGAGACGACGCGTACGCGCAGCGGTTCCTGCACGACCTGGCCGACGACATCCGCGTGGCCGAGACCGAGGACCCGGACCTGTGGCAACTCCGCGCCCACACCACGGGACCCGACGGGCTGGACGACGACGACCTGGCGTGGCTCGCGCTGGACCCCATGGACACCGCGCTGGACGCCATGAGCCGCCAGCCGGCGGTGGCCGCCGCCTACCTGGACCCGGCCGGCGACAACGACCGCCTGGAATACCTGCTCAACGAACGCTCCTGGGACCACCTCGTGACCGCCGGCCCCGGCACCAGCTACACGATCACCCGCGGCGACGACTCCGGCACCGGCTTCGCCGCGGCACTCCAGTCCGCCACCACCGGCGTCCCCGCCGACACCTCCCCCTCCGCCACCGGCCTGGAACGCTCCGAGGCTGGAGTGCGCATCATGCAGGACCTGGTCGACGAGCTCGCCACCAACACCAGCCGGATCGGTGACGGCGGAGACTTCGCCTTCATGCGGCCGGAGCTGGCACGCATGACGGGGGCGTACATGGCGGAATTCCAGGATCACATCAGTGACGGCATCGTCGTTATGCCACTTCCGGAGCAGGTGGTGGACCTCAGAGGGCTCGAAGTGGCTGAGTTTCTAACCCAACTGGGACGGGATCCGGAGGCTTATGGAGTCCTCACCGGCGCACAGCAGGGGTATACGGCTGCATCCATCGATTTCGTCATGAATGAGCCGACCGAATCCACGATTCCCATGGCGATGCGCGTTCAGGATTCCGCAGTAGCCGGAGCTCAGATCGCCGGCCTCCTGAGCGAGGCACGCGCCGACGCCATCTATGAAGCCGGGATTGCGTCAGACGAAGCTTTCAACAGCAACGTCGACATGGCAGAGGAATGGGCAGGCGTAGTCATCGACGAAGCCGTGGGGCGGCTTGCAGAACGCTACCCTGTTGCTGGTCCCGCTATCGAGTTCGGGGTTGGTTTCGCTACAGAGGCCACCTTTGAAGCGTTGCGGCGAGACGAAAGCGAACAATACACGGCCGACGCTCAGGGACTGTATCTCAGCGGATACCATGCTGCGATAGCTGCCGCTGAACAAGCGGTCACGGCCGCCGCTCCTGCGGGGGGCCATAACGAGGACACAGTGGCAGACCTCCATAACGCGGTGACCGAAGTCGTGAGCCTTCACTTCGGCAGGCGAATCAGCTGGGACCCTCCGATTCAGAGTGGATAATAAGTTGACTTGGCTTGAGAAAATGGGAATAGCTAGGGTTGGCGTCCTGGCATCGGCGGTGATCGCGGCCGTGTCCGGTTGCGGCGGCGACCCGCAGGCAAGGGAATACGCCCTCCCGAGCGATCTCTGCGGGACAGAAGTACCCTCTGAACTGTATGACGGCCTTTTCCCAAATGGCTCCGAAGTCGAAATCCAGGAGTCTTTCTCCGCGCCAGGACCGCCGCTCTACGAATGCGAGGTGACGGTAGACGGGAACGGCGTCATACGGTCAGGGACTGCCGCATGGGATGACTTCGAGGCGGGGATCGACAACTTCGGCCTGCCAGTAGAGATTGAAGAAGGAGATCCGGTGAGCGGCACCTATGATGCCCGGGTGTGGCCAGGAGCAGCGATCGCCCAGGCTTCCTGCCCGGAGCTCGGCTCGCGCGGCTCCTTCATGGTCTACATCCGAGCCGAACACCCCGAAGACGAAGCCGAGTCGAAAAGCATCATGTCCGAGCTCATCCAGCCCTACATGGCCGCAGTGGTCGACCTCATTCCCGAATATGGATGTGAATCCTGAGCGGAGTCGGATGAGGCGTGTATCCGGGAGCCTCTGACTAAGGCGTTTCGGATGCGGACGGGAGTAGTCTTACGGCTGTTGCGGTATGTGCGTGAGCGGAGGGCCAGAACCACGTCATGGCCGACCTCAGTTGGCCAGCATTGCTGGAGATCTGGCGGCTGGGCCCACAGCTCACGCTGGAGACCGTCCGAGATCGAACCGGTCGACTGCCTGTGGCTCATCAACAGCGCCCTGATCCGCGCGTGTCCGAGGGGCGGCTGCCTGGCACGAGCTGCCGACTCTGCCGAGAGTACGTGGTCGGTCGTGGTGATGGCAGCCCTGATTGGAATCCTTTTCGGCGTCCCCCTTGGAAAACCCAAGCAAGTCGCCGGGACTATCCATCGCCTCCCATCGGATTGATCGGCGCACCCAGAACTCACTCGGCCGCATGCCGGCCAGCCGGTATCTCCGCCAAGTCACCGCGCACAGCGCGGAGCAGGCCGGCGAGCCGGCGAGTGTTCGTCAGCAGTACGTCTCCCGGCGCTTCTCCCTCTCGGAGCAGGAGGCCGCCAGGCGCGCCGGCCACCTCCAGGCAACTGTTCTCCGGTTCTGTGCTGGAGAACGAGGACTTCTGCCATGTAAAGGTTCACGCATCGTCCACTCCTGTCACAGGTCCCGGGCCACGTCACGAATCAGGTCCCGTGAAGCCGCCGCCGGGAGCGCGACGTCAGCCGCCTTGTTCAGCAAGGCACGATACTTGGCGAGTTGGGCCTCCGCGTCAAGCCAGGTCGCCCCTGGCAGGCCGCCGACTTCGATGGTGTCCAGGCGAGGCACCCAGCCCACCGCATGCAGCATGGAATGGCCGGATCCGGCGAAGTTCTCGGCGGCGAACGGAATGACCCGAACCGTCACGTTGGGGCGCTCGGACTGCCCCAGCAAGTGGTCGAGCTGATGACGCGCCACCGCACGATCCCCCACCAGAATGCGTAGCGCGGCTTCGTGGATCACCGCGTCAAAGGGCGGCGCGGGCTCGTCGTCCAGGACTTTCTGCCGGCGAAGCCGGAACGACACGACGGTGTCGAGCAGCTTCGGAGTGGGCTCGGGCACTCCGTAAGAGAAGACGGCCCGCGTATAGCTCTCGGTCTGGAGGAGACCGGGGATGTAGTTCACCTGCAAAGTGCGGAGGGCACGCGCGTCGTGTTCGAGCTCGGCCAGATCCAGGGCGGGCTGTCCGAGTGTGCCCCGGTACGACTCCCACCACCGCCTCGGGCGTTCCCCGGTCATCTCCACCAGAGCGTCCACATACGTGTCATCCAGGCAGGCGTAATGCGCGGCCATCGCGCGCAGGCGCTCCGCGCCGACTCCCGAACGGCCAGCCTCTACATGGGAGATCTTCGTCTCGTTGATCCCCAGCCCACGGGCGGCCTCGCGGACACTCATGCCGGCCGCCTCCCGCAACCGGCGCAGCTCCAGCCCAAGCCGGGCCTGCCGAGCAGTGATTGTTACCCGCGCTCCCATGAACCTCCCACTTTCGCGCACCCGGACGACCAGTCGACCGTTGGCGTGAAACAACGTCTATCAGGCTTGCCCGGGACAGACCTGACCCATACGGTCAATGATGATACGGTCACCCCACGTCACGGATGGGAGCATCCATCAGGACCAACCAGGACGCCAACTCCGCTGCTCAGCACCCCCTTCCGTACGTCGCACCCGAGGTGTGCGCCGAGGAGGTGCGGGCCCTGGTGCGGGAGACCGCGCCCGGTCGCTTTGCCGTGGTGAGCGAGTTCGACAGCGACGGCGTGCCCAACGCGGCCGTGGCCGCCTGGGGGTTGGCCGGCCCGGAGGGCGGCGCGCATGTGGTCGGGAACGGTGGCCGCAGCCGGCAGGGTGGCGTTCGTGGAGAGCGCCGAGCGGGCCGCCGTGCTGTGGGGGCGGCTCACCGGGGAGTCCACGCGGGTGGAGTGGGTGGATCCGGTGCCGGCGGCGCCGGAGGACGGCGATTAGCCGGTCAGCTCTCGATGGCCAGCCGCACGCCGAGTGCTATCAGCACGCCGCCCGAGACCTGTTCGAGGCGGCGGCGGACGCCGGGGCGGCTCAGGACGCGGCGGAGGCGGCCGACGCCCCAGACGTAAGTGGCGTAGTAGCCCGTCTCGAAGACGGCCCAGACCGCGGCCAGCGCCAGCATGGTCGTCAGGTGCGGCGCGCCGGCGGGCACGAACTGCGGGAGGAAGGCCATCGCGAAGATGCCGGCCTTCGGGTTGGCCAGGTTGAGCAGCAGCCCGGCGCGGTACTCGCGCCAACCGCCCGCGGCCGGGTCGGCGGGGCCGGCCGCGTCGGCGAGTGAGGCGCCGTCGGAGCGGCGCGCGGCGCGCAGCGCCTGGATGCCGAAGGCGACCAGCACCACGGCGCCGACGACCCGCATGACGTCGTAGGCCGCCTCGGAGGCCTCAAGCAGCGCGGTCAGGCCGAGGGCGGCGAAGACGCCCCAGAGGAAGACGCCGCTCTCGTTGCCGAGCACCGTGAGCAGGCCGGCCCGTCGGCCGCGCAGCGAGTTGCGGATGATCAGGACCGTGCTGGGCCCGGGCGAGGCGGCGACCAGCAGGCAGGCGCCGAGGAAGGCGGGGAGGTGGGACCACATGGCGGCCATTGTGCTCAGCCTGGTCCGGCTCGGCCAACGAGTTCCGGTGGTCGGACCGAGTTGGCATCCGTCCCTGCGCGGTGGCCGGCGTCAAACGGCGACGACGTGCACGTCCGGTGGCGCAAGCACCTCCAGGTAGGCGTGGATGTCGTCCGGATCGCTGGTGAAGATCACCGCACTGCCGTGCCGGGCAGCCGCCAGGACCACCCAGGCGTCCACCGCGTCCGGCCGCTTCTTCGCCGGCAGGGCGGCCTGCCCCAGCGTCGTGCCGATGCGCCGCCAGTCGGCCAGGTCCCGGCCCGTGGCGCAGGCCAGACACTCGGGACGGCCCACATCCGTCGCCCGCATGGGCGGCTCGGACGTGCGAGCCTGCGGGACGGTGCAGTCCTCAAGCACCGTGGACATGGTGTGCACCAGCGCCGGACGCGAGCGCCACACCTGGGCGAGGACCGGGCCGAGCACCAGCGCCCGATGCGGGGCGGCGCACAGACCGTCATGGAGCGCCGCCGCTTTCGCCTTGCCGTCGGCGAGCGCAGTGAGCATGCCGCTGTCGTAGACCGGCACCCGTGCGCTCACGCGGCATGTCCTGGACGGTGGCCTTGCCGGTCTCGGCCGTGGACGAGACCGAGGGCCTCCTCGACCTCGCGGCGTTCCTGCTCGGTGAGCTCGGCCGGGGCCGCGACGACGGGCTCGTCGAGCAGTTCGCCGGCTTCCCGCTCCGCCTGGGCGATGAGCGCGTCCACCCCGGCGAACTGTGCCTCTGTGGCGTCGCTCTCGGCCATCTGCCGGGTCCGGCGTGCACCAGGTACGCCGCGACGTCCATGCCCGCGGCCACCACCCGCGCCGAGCCAGGCCGGCGCCCGGCCGACGAGCGGTACCGGTAGCTGGGCGAGGCGGAGTACGGCCCGCCGCCTCGCGAGTAGCCGGTTCGGCCCGGCGTCAGGGAACGGTGCAGACGACCGTGGCCCGCACCTGCTGCGCCGTGGTGCCGATGTTCTTGGCGAAGACCGACCAGCCGTTGCCGGCCGCGTAGGAGTCGGTCGCGTAGATGTCGAAGCCGCTGGTGCGGTAGCCACCGCCGGTGGGCACCTGACCGGCCGGGCAGGTCACCGAGGCGAAGTTCTGCGAGCCGGGAGCGACCGTCACGTTCTCGCCCTCGACCTGGTTGTGCGCGGCCAGCGGCTCCGCGGCGCGCGGCTTGTCGGCGGCGCCGTCGTCGTGGACGGCGGCGCCGGCCGTCGCCATGCCGGCGAGGGCTATCGTGGCGGTGATCAGGACGAGCGTTCTACCGCGTCTCATCTCGGCCTCCGAGTGTGCGGGGGAAGGTCTCCCTCACGCTACGGAGCGGGCATGACAAAACACAGGGCGTGGCGGGGCGCGGCGCCCGGCGCGTGAAGCCAGGGCGCCGCGCGCGGCTCACTCGGTCGGCTCGAGCCGGATGGCGATGGAGTTGATGCAGTACCGCAGGTCGGTGGGGGTGTCGTAGCCCTCGCCCTCGAAGACGTGGCCGAGGTGCGAGCCGCAGGTCGCGCACAGCACCTCGGTGCGGGGCCGGCCGGGCAGCGAGCGGTCCTCGCGGGTCTCGACCGCGTCCGTGGCGGACGGGTCGTAGAAGGACGGCCAGCCGCAGTGCGACTCGAACTTGGTGGTGGAGCGGAACAGCTCGGCGCCGCAGGCGCGGCAGTTGTAGACGCCGACGGTCTTGGTGTCGGTGTACTCGCCGGTGAAGGCCCGCTCGGTGCCGGCCTGGCGCAGCACCTGGTACTCCTCGTCGGTGAGCTGGGCGCGCCACTCCTCGTCGGACTTCTCGACCTTGTATCCCATGGGGTGCTCCTTCGAAGACAGAACGGGTGCGCCGTCAGTGCGCGGCGAGGCGGGCGAGGATCCTCGGGCCGAGCTCGGTCACGTCGCCCGCGCCCATGGTGAGAACGAGATCGCCGGGGCCGGCCATTCCCGCGACCGCCTCGGGCACGGCGGCCTTGTCGTGCTCGGCCCGCGCCGCGGCACCGTGCGCCAGGGCCGCGTCGATGATCAGCTGGCTCGTGACGCCCGGGATCGGGTCCTCCCTGGCCGGGTAGATGTCGAGCACCAGGCAGGCGTCTGCCAGCGCCAGGGCCTCGCCCATCTCGGCGGCCAACTCGCGGGTGCGGCTGAAGAGATGGGGCTGGAAGACCACGAGCACCCGGCCGCCGCTCCCGACCGCGCCACGGATGGCCTCCAGGTCGGCGGACATCTCGGTGGGGTGGTGCGCGTAGGAGTCGATGACCTGGACGCCGCCCGCCTCGCCCTTGGGCTGGAGCCGGCGGCGGACCCCGGTGTAGTCGCCGAGGGCGCGGGCCAGGTCCTCGGCCGGCACGCCGGCGGCCACTCCGGCGGCGAGCGCGGCCACGGCGTTGTGCGCGTAGTGCCGACCGGGCACCGAGACCTGGAAGGTGAGCTCACGCCCCTCGATCAGCACGGTGACCGCGCTGGTCAACCCGGCGGGGACGACCCGCAGCACGCGCACGGTGGCGTCGGCCGCCTCGCCGTAGGTGACGAGGCGCAGGCCTTCGCGCCCGGCGAGGCGGGCGGTGAGCTTGCGGGCGCCCTCCTGGTCGGCGTTGACGACCAGGGTGCCGCCGGGCACGACGCGGTCGGCGAAGGTCTCGAAGGAGTCGTGGATCTCGTCCAGCGAGGCGTAGTTGGCGTGGTGGTCGAGCTCGACGTTGAGGACGATGGCGACCTCGGGCCGGTAGCGGTGGAAGCTGCGGTCGCTCTCGTCGGCCTCGGCGACGAAGAGCTCGCCCGTGCCATGCTCGGCGTTGGAGCCGGGGGCGTCGAGGTCGCCGCCGATGGCGTAGGAGGGGGCGAGGCCGAGGGCGGTGAGGCTGACGGCGAGCATCGAGGTGGTGGTGGTCTTGCCGTGGGTGCCGGCGACGGCGATGGTGCGCCGCCCGACCATCAGCGCGGCCAGCGCGTCCGAGCGGTGCACGACGGGGATGCCGCGGCGGGCGGCCTCGGCGAGCTCGGGGTTGTCCTGCCGGATGGCGCTGGAGACGACGACGCAGCTGGCGGCCTCCGACAGGTACGCGCTGTCGTGGCCGACGTGCACCAGGACCCCGAGATCGCGCAGCGCGACGGCCGTCTCCGAGTCGCGGGAGTCGCTGCCGGCCACCTGGGCGCCGCGGCGGGTGAGGATCTTGGCGATGCCCGACATGCCGGCGCCGCCGATCCCGATGAAGTGCGGCCGTTCCATCGTCGGCGGGATCGCCGGGGTGGCCTCCGGTGCCGGCGAGGTCTCCGATGCCGGTGAAGCGGGCATGCGTTTCGTCTCCCTGGTCTTCCCTGTCGGGCGGCGTGCCCCCCGATTGTCGCACCCGCCGGCGGGACGGCCGGCGGCGCGCCGCGCCCGCTCGGCGTGCGCGCTATTCGGCGTGCGCGAACAGCTTGAGCACGGGCACGCCGACCTTGTGTCTGGCGCGGGAGGCCCAGTCCCGGTGGAACAGCTCCTCGACGTAGTGCGGGGCGGTGAGGACGATGACCTCGTCGGCGCCGGTCTCCTCGACCACGGCGGTCAGCAGGTCGAGCGGATGGTCCTCGACGAGCCGGCCGACGGCCTCGGCGCCGGTGGCGCGCAGCGCGTCGAGCGAGCGGGCCAGCGCGGCCTCCGCCGGGCCCGTCGCCTCCTCGCCCTCGGGGACGTCGGCCTCCTGGACGGCGTCGCGGAGCTCGCCGAGGGCGACGTCGTCCAGCGCGCGCAGCAGCCGGTCCTGGTCGCCGCGCGGCTGCATGAGCACCACGAAGGACTGCGGTTCCTCGCCGTGCAGGGTGGTGACGAGCTGGACGTCGGTGGGCACCATGGGCTTTTCGATCATCAGTACGGTCGTGATCACGGAGAGCGCCCTTCTACGGGAGCCGGGACCCGCGCCTCCCGGCGAACGTTCTTCCCCGTGGGCCCCGGGAGCCGCCGGTGTCGCCGGTACGGTCGCCGCGTCGCACGAGGGTGTGCGCTGTTCAGTCTGCCCACATCAGGATAAGCGGAACGTATCATTCCGCAGATCGTCCCGGTTCGTCCCGGATCGTCGGAGACGACGTCCCCCGACGGAGGTCAGGCGAGACGGTAGCGGCCGAACAGGAAGCCGGACTCGGCCAGCAGATCCGTCAGCTCCATGTCGACCGGAGCCTCGATCTCGGGGCCGCTCATCACCCTCGGCGCGGTGCCGACGGTGAACCGGGGGGAGATCGTCAGACACACCTCGTCGACCACCCCGGCCGCGGCCAGCTGGCCGAGCAGCCGGGGGCCGCCCTCCGTCAGCAGCCGGGTGTAGCCGCGCCTGGCCAGCTCCGGCTTGATGCGGCGCGGGTCGACGCCGGCCTCGTCGCCGGCCGTGACCACCTCCGCGCCGGCCTCCCGGGCGGCGACCAAGCCGGAGTGCGGGGCCTTGGCGCCGGTGATGACGAGGGTGGGCACGTCGGGCTCGGTGAACAGCGGCAGTGAGAAGTCCAGGTGCAGGCTGGCGCTGACGACGGCGATGGCCGGCACGGTCGTCTGCCCGGCCGCCGCCCGGCGCTCGGCGAACTCCGCACGCCGGCGCGCGGGTCGGTAACGCTCCTCGCGCACCGTCTCGGCACCCACGATCACCACGTCGGCAAGCCCTCGGAGCACCCCGAAGATCCGCATGTCGGCGGCGTTGGAGAGCGGCCGGGAGCGGCCGCCGTGGTGCGCGGCGCCGTCCATCGAGGACACCATGTTGGCCCGCAGCCAGGGGGTACCGGCCGCCCCGGCCCCGGCGGCGGTCCCGGGATAGGCGTACGCGTCGGCGAGCTCGGCGAGCTCCCACTCGCGTTCGGTGTCTCCGGTCGGCTCCGAGGGCACGGGAAACAGGCGTCGCATGGGGCGCAGTGTGGCACACGGCGGCGCCCGGGGCTCGTTCACGCCCGGGCCCCGAGGCGGCGACGGCCGGATCCGGTTTACAGTGGGAGACTGTGTCAGCCAGCACGACCCCAGACCCCGCAGGCGGCGATTCCATAGCCGGCCCGGTGGCCCTGTGCTCCCGCGAACCCCGCGTTCCGGCCGAGCGCCTCGTGGCGGAGCTCGTGCCGCCCCCGCGCTTCGACTCGGTCCGCTTCGACACCTACATCCCGGACCCGGCGCAGCCGTCCCAGCGCTCCGCCGTCAAGGTGCTCGGCGAGTTCGCGGCCGGCCTCGGCGGCGACCGCGCCACCGGCGAGGGCCGTCGCGGCCTGTGGCCCAGGCGCCAGCGCCGGCCGAGCGCCCCCGAGCCGCGCGGCGTCTACCTGGACGGCGGCTACGGCGTCGGCAAGACGCACCTGCTGGCCTCCCTGTGGCACGCGGTGCCGGCCGCGCCCGAGGTGAAGGCGTTCGGCACCTTCGTCGAGCTGACCAACCTCGTCGGCGCCCTCGGCTTCCAGCAGACCGTGCGTACCCTGTCCGGGCACCGGCTGCTGTGCATCGACGAGTTCGAGCTCGACGACCCGGGCGACACGGTGCTGGTCTCCTCGCTGCTCAGCCGCCTCGTCGCGGAGGGCGTCGCGCTCGCCGCCACCTCCAACACGCTCCCCGACAAACTCGGCGAGGGCCGCTTCGCCGCGGCCGACTTCCTGCGCGAGATCCAGGGCCTGTCCGCGCACTTCCGCGCCCTGCGGATCGACGGCGACGACTACCGGCACCGCGGCCTCCCCACCCCGCCCGCCCCCCACGAGGACACGGCCGTCAGCCGGCTCGCGCACCAGCGGCCGGGCGCCTCGCTCGACGACTTCGGCGCGCTCCTCGACCACCTCGCGCGTGTGCACCCCAGCCGGTACGGCGCGCTGTGCGAGGGCGTCACGACCGTCTGCCTGACCGGCGTGCGGGCGGTGCCCGACCAAGCCACGGCGCTGCGGCTCGTCGTGCTCGCCGACCGGCTCTACGACCGGGAGATCCCGGTGGTGGCCTCAGGCGTGCCGTTCGACCGGCTCTTCAGCGAGGAGATGCTGAACGGCGGCTACCGCAAGAAGTACTTCCGGGCGATCTCCCGGCTGACCGCACTGGCCAGGGACGGCGAGCGGGTGGCCGCCGGCTGAGCCGGCCCCCTCCCCGGTGGCGGACGGCAGCCGGCGGCGACATCATCGAGAGCATGCCGAGCGACGTCCGCGACCTGCTGGCGGTCCAGCCGGGCCACCGCGTGAAACTCTCCGACCACCCAGCCGACGCCACCCCCGGCTTCGACGGCAAGAAACGTCAGGCCGTGCAGGAGGTCGCCGATATCGGCAGGGAACTGGCCGACCTCCAGGAACGCCTCTACGCCGCCGCCTCCGAGGGCGACCGGCGGCGGGTGGTGCTGGTGCTCCAGGGCATGGACACCTCGGGCAAGGGCGGCACGGTCAAGCACGTCATCAGCCACTTCAACCCGGCCGGCTGCCGCATCAGGGCCTTCAAGGCACCGACCGACGAGGAGAGGCGGCAGCACTTCCTGTGGCGGGTCGACCGGGCGCTGCCGCAGTCCGGCGAGATCGGAATCTTCGACCGCTCGCACTACGAGGACGTCCTGGTCGTCCGGGTCCACGACCTGGTTCCCGAGGCGGTCTGGTCGCGGCGCTACGAGCAGATCAACGCCTGGGAACGGATCCTGGCCGAGGACGGCGTCACCTGGGTCAAGGTCTTCCTGCACATCAGCCGCGACGAGCAGCGCGAGCGGCTCCTGGCCCGCCTCGACCGGCCCGACAAGCACTGGAAGTTCAGCCCCAACGACGTCCGCGAGCGGGAGCTGTGGCCCGACTACCGGAAGGCGTACGCGGCGGTCCTCGAACGGTGCTCGACCGAGGCGGCGCCGTGGTACCTGGTGCCGGCCGACCGCAAGTGGTACCGCAACTGGGCGGTCAGCCACCTGCTTCTCGCGCACCTGCGCGACCTCGACCCCCGCTACCCGCCCGGCGCCTACGACCCCGCCGAGGCACGGGCGGCCCTCCTCCGCGCCTAGCGCGCGGCGGGCCGGCCCGCGGCCGGGTCTTTCACCCGCCCACCCGCCCCTTTTCCGCGCTGCGCGCGGGCCGGCGGCCGGGGCCGCGGCGGCTGCGCCGCCGGGCCACACGGCCCCCGCCGCGCGAGGCCGCCCTCCCCCAGCTAACGCTGGGAGGTGCCCCCAGGGGCGGGTGGGTGGGCGCGGC
>NZ_JBHXFJ010000076.1:0-32838 GCF_042722465.1 Streptomyces sp. NPDC127098 | reverse complement strand
GTCTCCTCCGGAGACACGACGCGCCGCCCCTACGGGGCGGAGAGACACCGGCCGCTCCGCGGCCCGGTGTGGGGCGGGCCCGTTCGCTCCGCTCACGGGCGGTAGTGGGTTGGGAGGCACGGCCTCCGGCCTTAGCCTCCTTGTGCGGGTGGTGCATCAGGGGCATGTCCTGTGTAATTACTGGGATTTGGGGAGAGTGACGGTCCGGGTCCTGGTCGCGCTCCGCGCTCCCAGGACCCTCACGGTAGTGACGGAAAGAAGCGGCTAGAGGGTGGGGGTGGTCCGGCACGGCTCCCACACTACCGGTTGTCGGGCGGTCGACGTCAAGACCTGACGCACAGTCAAGAGGTCTAGACCTTTAGTCGCATTGAGCAGCGGATAACGACGTGAATTCCACTTCAGGTCGCTGGACTTCTACGCCAGAACCTGCACCTGGCAATACAATCCAATCACCTTCCTGAAGTCCTTCCTGACTCCTCATCCAGCTCCGCCCAGCCGCGTCCGTAAAAGCCAGGGGGATTTCGCCTGGAATAATACTGCTTGCAGTTTCTGCAATACTAAATTCAGGCATGACATCTATTTGCAAATAGCCACTTTCCTCCGCTAGTCGTTGGCCATGTATCGCTACTTCACTGCAAGGAGGAAATGACTCAATATTGGCAGTTACTGCTACTTCCCAGCCCAACGATTCTCCTTCTTCATATCCCCCTTCATAAAGGAATCCTGATGAGACGTCGGTCAGAGGGTCGAGCGACCTATTGGCGATGGTTATCACGGCTCGTGGTGATTCCATCGAGTACTCGTACCACATGGTGACGCGGGTTGCCTGGGCGATTCTTTCCCGCTGCTCCTGTTCCCTCTCCTGTTCGCGTTGGAGCTCTCGCTGATCCTCCAACGCCCCGAACGCGACGTACGTACTCAGCGTGGCCGCTATCAGACCCAGGACGCCAACCACCCCGGAGATGAAGGTGCCCCAAGCCGCCAAAGCGCTGTGCCGCAGCTGTTCAACCTGCCGAGGAGACCTGTCACGACTTCCCTGACGAGAGGCCCTGACGAGAGCGGCCCGCTCAGCCCTACGCACAGGCACTACGACACCACCGTCACCAAGCACCGCCCCTGATGCGACGCTGGCAGGACCGCCTGCCACAGGGCAACGCCGATCCGCTCCACCAGGTCAGCAGATAGAAGCTGCTCCCACAGCGCATACCGGCCGTGCTCGCAGGCCACTAGCTCGCTCGTCATACCGGCAGCGTAAAGCCGGTGAAAGCCGCGCGTAGCGGCTTTCAACCAACCTGCGTGAGGGCAAGCTCGGTCGCCGACTGGGAGGCCGTCCGACGCCGGCGGGGGCGCCCGAGCCCTTCCCGTCACAGGCTGGTTTGGGCGGATCGCTGCCCGGCCCAAGGTAGGCCGCGTACTGTGGCGAGCAGCAGCAAGGAGAGACGGCGGGAGACGGCGATGGCTGAGATCACCGAGGCCACCTGGGCGACGTACGTGGACGGCGAGCGGGTCGAGCTGCCGGCGACGATAGACGGCATCCGCGCCGCCCTCCCCGCCCAGCAGCGCGGCGAGTTCGACACCGAGGTCGGCTCCACCCCGGCGAACGAGCTGCCCCGCGTCCTGGGCCACTGGGCGCTGCGCACCCACCCGCAGGCCTGGGACGAGGTCGAGGCAGAGTTCGCGCGCCTGGAGGCCGGCGACTACTCCGGCGTCGTCTTCCTCGAGGACGACCACGACGTCCAGGAGCAGGGCGAGGGGGCCGCGTAGGTGGCCCGCTACCGGATCGCGTTCGCCGGCCAAGCCGAAGTCGCCCGCCGCAAGATGACCGGCCTGCGCAGGCGGGAGTTCGACACCGCGATGAGCAGCACCATCGGCACCAACCCCTACGGCCACGGCTCCACCGCCATCCGCGGCGCGAAAGACCGCCGCGAAGCCACGGTCGCCGGAGCCTTCGTCGTCTACTACGTCGCCGGCGCCGCCCTCACCATCACCGCCGTCAAACTCATCGACCACTCGCTCTGACCGCGCTCCGGGTGATCACGGGCGGCCGCCGGTGGGCGTGGGCGGAGACGAAAGGAGCGCGCCCCTGGCCGCCTGACGACCCGCCCGCCGCCGGATCCCGGCGTACGTCTTCCTTGCTGCCTTGCTCCTCAAGGATGTCGGCCAGGATGCCGACCATCAGGGCCGAAATGAAGGCGATGACGCGGAGGCGTCATGCCTCCGCCCCCGACCAAACCGCAGCGGCGACAGCCACCCGCCGACGCCAGACCCAGGACAAACTCGTCCGCGTCGAGAAGGCCATCGGCCAGCTCCGCCGCGAGCGCGGCCGGCTCGCCGTCCGCGCGATCGCCCAGCGTGCGGATGTCTCCGCCACGTTCCTCTACGAGAACGCCGACGCCCGCAGCCTCGTCCAGGCCGCCGTGACCGACAGCAAGAGCCGCCACGACCGAGTCACCCAGGACGAGCACGAGCACATCGAGGCATCGTGGCGGGAGCGGGCACTCAACGCCGAAGAACAACTGTCCCGATTCCAGGACGAGATCCTCGCTCAACGGCAGCAGATCGGAGACCTGATGGGCCAGCTCAGAGACTTCGACCAGATGGTTCCCGGCGAATCCGTCCAACGACTCACCACCGAGAACACCACCCTCAAACGCCGCGTCCAACAGCTGACCAAAGAACACCGAGCCCTGCAGGAACGACTCGAAGGTGCCCGCTCCAACCTCCGCTTCGCCGACAAACGCATCGCCGACCTCGAAGCACAACTCCTTGAACAAGACCAGTCATAAGCTCCAGGCCGTCCCATCCGTTGGTGGCCAAGTGGAGTAACACCACACATGGAAGGGACGCGGCCACGTGGGTGGGGCGCATCCCTTCCATGTGTGGCGACAGACGCTCAGCGCTTCTTACGGGTGCCGACAGGAAACGCGGTCCCGTCCTCAGTCAGGGCCTTGAGCATCGCCTCATCGCATGCCTGCTCCGGGGGCCACACCCACCGTGCGACTGGCGGCCACAGCGGCTTGACGTTGGGGAACTCCGCGAACTCGCACAGCCGCGTATCGCCGGGCAGGCGCATCGAGTACACCTGGACCCCGAAGTGGCCCAAGCGCAAGAAGCCGATGAATCCTCTGGGGTTAACCGACTTGCCCACCTTCGCCTCGAACAGCACCTCGCCGGCCGTCCCGTGGCCGGGGACCAGTAGATGGAAGGCGCGGGCGGTCATCCGGCGGGTGGACAGGCGCCGATAGCGGTAGAGGTGGGCGTAGTCGGCCGCGGGGATCGTCGAGTGGAACTCATTCGGCAGGGTGAAGGAAAACATCATCACCGTCTTCATCACCCAGGCGGCGAGGTCGGCCTGCTGCTGTTCATCCAGTACGACCACGAACTCGTCGGTGCCAAGGACGAGGGGAAGCAGGACCGGCTTGACGCTCGTCTCCAGCTTGCTCATCCAGCCGGTGTTGCAGGTGGTACACACGCACTTGACGGTGACGTCCCCGAACTTCTGGCCCACGGTCCTGAGAGGGGTGCCATCGGCGTCGAGGATGACCGACGTCTGGTTGATGCCGGGGACGGCATCGCGCGCACTCTTGCTGATCCACTTCGGGATGACGTGTTCCACGCTATTGGCCGGTGCTCCGCAGAAAACACACCCTGCCACGCTGCCCCCTGATTGTGACGATTCCTCTGGAGATCGTAGGAGCAGAGCAGGAACGGCCGCAGCCATTTCCCACGCTGCTGCGGGAAGTCGAGCGGTTCATCGACGAATGCGACGGGGCCGTCCAGGAAGCTCTCGCCCCCACTTCGGCCTCCAGCTGGCTCACATCTCGGACACTTACGTGACGTATCAGTGCAGGTAAACGGCGATCCAGACACTCCGAGAGTCGGTAAAACCGACTTCGACCACATGCTCCGCCTCGGCTGGATCGCGCCCACCGAGACGATCCCCATCCGCTTCGGCACCTCCCGCGCCGGAGCCGTCGACGTCGCCCTCTACACCACCGCCACCATCGACGCCCTCCCCACCACCCACCCCGACATCGACTGGCAGCAGCTGCGCAGCATCGGGAAAGGCCGGCGCTCCCCCCTCGCGGCCCTCCAGCCGACCAACCCCACCCTCGCCCCCGCCTGACCAACCCCGAACCCGTCGACGGGCCCTGCCACACCTTCAGGTCTGGCAGGGCCCGTCCTCTTCATCCGTCCGTCCGATCCCTTGGAGTCATGGTGGTCTCTCACCCCCGCCCGTCCGATCCGCCGCCCCTCATCGAAGCGCTGGCCGTGTGGGGATGGGCCGTGGAACACGGCGGCATCCCCCTCCCCTACGCCGCCGACGTCCTGAGCGACCACCCCAGCTACGTCACGCACTCGGGAGTCGATAACCCCACCAGGGACGAACGCACCAGCTGGGCACTGGAAGACCTAGAGGACTGGGAGAACACCGTCGTCCACATGGACTGGCCAGGCGCCGACGCGATCGACGAAGAACGCTGGGACCAAGACGCCTACTGGCAACTACGCGAGCACGTCCTACGCAGCACCGGCCGTACCGAGAGCACCGAGACCACCTCCGAACTCCTACGGAACCACCTGGCCGACAAGATCGCCGAGTGCGAGCAGCAGTCCACCGACGAACCAGACGAGACCGAAGAGGAAGACTGACCGTCGGGGAGATCGGCGCCGCGGCCGCCGACGGGTGGACGGTGCGTCGACCACCTCCCCAGATTCGCACGCACGCGCTACGGCACCGATTCCCCCTGATCAACCTCGAACAGACCGATGCCGCTGGCGTTGAGCACGGCGGCGGCCACGGTTAGCGAGGAGCACGACCAGGAAGTCGAACAACTGCGCGTCCGGGTGACCGAGGCGTCCATCGCGACAGCCTGCCACGCGGGAGATGGAGCTCGCCGGCGAGAGGAGCGGCTCGCGGCGCAGGCTGCCGCCTACATCGTGAACACCGGCCTCGACGCCGCCTAGACCGGTGGGAAGATGTCGGCGAGGGCAGCAGCGGTGGTGGTGGCGAGGGTAAGCACCGCGATGAAGGCGGCTGCGGCGCGGGTGAGGGCGGCCGGATAGGTGGCGCCCTCCAAGCGGGCGAGCTTGCCGATAGTGGCCGCGGCCAGCAGCGCGATGAGCATCACCAGCGCGATGGCGAGCAGAACAACGTGGTACACGACGGTCTCCTGACGGGGTGTGGAATATCGATACCGTCGAAGATCCTGGAGGCCGTGTCCGTCGGGGTCCGGCCGGACGAAAATGGATAACGGCGGACACATGAGAGTGCCGGGGGCGGTAGTGCAGGACGGGCAGGCAGAACGGGTGGCAGCGCTGGCCAAGCTGCGCAGGAAACTGGAGGACGCGCTGGCCCGGTCCGGGCTGTCTATGAAACAGCTCGAGGCGAGGTCGGGGTTGGGGCACGAGACCGCGTCTGCGGCTTTCCGGGAGGGTCAGACCAAGCCCCCGTCGCCGCGAACAGTGGCGGCATTGTGCAAGGCACTTCGCATCCCGGACAGCGAGTTGATGCAGCTGCAGCGAGTGGCGGCTGGAAGGGCCGAGCCAGCGGGGCCGGACTCGACGGTCGGCCGGCCAATCCGCGAGTGGGATCCCCATGACTTGGAAGTTCACCCGGCGGGTTTCGCTCCTTGTGGCCCGGAGGCTGGGCCAGGTGCGGCGCGGCAACTCCCCGGCTACGTCCCGCGCGAACATGATGGGGTTCTGGCTCGCGCGGTCGAGGACGCCGCACGGGGTCGCAGCCGGATGCTGGTCTTGGTCGGTTCTTCCTCCACCGGCAAGACGCGGGCCTGTTGGGAGGCGGTGCAGCCGCTGGCGGACCTGGGATGGCGGCTGTGGCACCCGTTCGACCCCACCCGCGCCGACGCCGCGCTCGCAGGCCTGCACCAAGTCGGACCGCGCACGGTGGTGTGGCTAAATGAGGCCCAGCACTACCTCGGTGACCCTCGGGTGGGAGAGGAGATCGCCGCCGCCCTGCACACTCTGCTCACCGCCCCTGACCGCGGGCCCCTGCTCGTCCTGGGCACCTTGTGGACCGAGTACGCAGACGAGTACACCGTCCTACCCATGGCGGGCGCACCCGATCCCCACAGCCGGGTGCGGGAACTGCTGGCCGGCCGGACCATCACCATCCCCGAAACCTTCGACCAGGAAGGGCTGCACCGGGCGACGACCCTCGCGCAGGGCGGTGACCGGCTCCTTGCCGATGCTCTCACCCGCGCCCGGGAGCACGGCCGGCTAACACAGGACCTGGCCGGCGCTCCGGAACTCGTGCGCCGCTACGAACAGGGCACGCCCGCGGCTCGAGCAGTGCTGGAGGCCGCGATGGATGCCCGCCGCCTGGGTATGGGCCTGCACTTGCCGCAGGTGTTCCTGATCGACGCTGCGATCGACTACCTCAGCGATCACGACCTCACCGACCTGTCAGAAGACTGGGCGGAAGCAGCGTTCGCCGAACTCGCCCGCCGCGTTTACGGCAAGCAAGCCCCTCTGCAGCGTGCCGTGGCACGCCCGCAGCGCCGCCCTCCCGGCACCGTCGCCCCGACCTCACCCAGCTCACCAGGTACGGGCCCGATGTTCCACCTGGCCGACTTCCTCGAACAACACGGCCGCACCACCCGCCGGCAGCTATGTCCACCCGCATCCTTCTGGCACGCTGCCCACACCCACCTCAGCCGCCCCGACGACCTGAACAACTTGGCCAACGCTGCTCGCACGCGGTATCGACTTCAGTGGGCGCACCACCTATACCTGCGAGCCGTCGACGCAGGCCATCCCGCGGCGATGCTCAACCTGGCCTACCAGAAGGAGGCAACCGGAGATCTGGAGGGCGCCAAGGTCCTCACCCAACGGGCCGCCGACGCGGGCCACCCCTTGGCGATAGTCAGCCTGGTGCGGCTCCTGGACGAGGCCGGGGACCACGAGGGCGCCAAAGACCTCATCCAACGAGCCGTCGACACCGGCCACCCCTTGACCTTCAACCAGAACCCGGAGGAGATAGAGAGCGCCGAAGACCTCTATCGACGATCCGTCGACACCCTGAACACCCTGGCCCAGCTCATGGAGAAGATCGGACAGCGGAAGCTTGCCGAAGACCAGTACCGACGGGCCGCCGACGCGGGCCACCCCTTGGCGATGATCGGCCTGGCGCGGCTCCTGGCTAAGGCTGGGGACCAAGAGGGCGCCCTAAATCTCACCCAACGGGCCGTCGACACCGGCCACCCCTTGATGTTGCTCGGCCTGGCACTGCTCCGGGCGAAGGCCGGGGATCGGGAGAGCGCCAATGCCCTCTACCTCCAAGCCGTCGATACCGCCGGGTCCGACATCATCGACGGCATGGCATGGCTCCTGGAGGAGGCTGGTGACCACGAGCGCGCCGGGGACCTCTATCGGCGGGCCGCCGACGCCGGCAGCGCCAAGGCCCTGCTGGCCCTGGCACGGCTGCAGCAGGGTGCCGGGGACCGGAAGCGTGCCCAAGACCTCTTCCGCCGGGTCGTCGACACCGGAAACCCGTATGCCATCTTCGAGTCGGTGCGGCTCCTGGACAAGGCCGGGGACCACGAGGGCGCCAAAGACCTCATCCAACGGGCCGTCGACACCGGGAACCCCGACCTTTTGCTGGCTATTGCGCAAGTGAAAATGAAGGTCGGAGATCGGGAGGGCGCCGAAGACTCCTATCGGCGGGCCGCCGACGCCGGCAGCGCCAACGCCCTGCTGGCCCTGGCACGGCTCCGGGAAAGGAACGGGGACCAAGAGGGCGCCGAAGCTTTCTACCGCCAACTCGCCGACGCCGGACACCTCATTGCCCCGCCGGTAGTGGGATACGTCGAGACGGTCCTCGGAAGCCTCAGACTCCAAACTGCCCCCCTCGGCCCCTTCAATGCCGTAGTGAACATGGCACGGCTCCAGAAGGTAACTGAAAAACTGGCGGGCATGTGGCCGCACGGGCTGGACCCCGACGGCACACCAACACCCCCCTGGCAGTAGAGCGCACTGTCGAACGGACCGCTCGTCGGATCCCCGCTGAACGCGACAGACAAAGCCCCCTCCAGCGACGGTCCGCCGCGTGCGGCCACCGGCCCAGCGGTCCCTCGAGCACGCTGTGCGGTTCCTGCCCGTCAGCCGGGGTCAGCACGGGTCGGCCAGTGACACCCGGTGGCAGTGGCCCTCGTGGGCCTCGGCAGCACGATCGACATCGTCGGCCGTCCACCCAGTGCTCCCGGGGCCGGGGACCCGGGTCAGCAGTTCCTCCCAGGAGCGCGGCTCGGTCGCCACCACGTGGACGAGCTGCCGCTCACCCAGGCGCTGGAGTGGCTGAGGGGCGCCCATAGCCACTCAACGCAAGACCCCGCCGGCCGGTAGGCTCTGGCTATGCCCGACGACGCGCGCGATCACGCCGAGACGCTGGATGAACTCGGCCGGGCGCTCCGCGACTTCGTGGAGGCAGAAGGCGCCCTCACGCGGGCGCAGCAGGTGCGTAAGCGTGCGGCGGCGCAGGTGATCGATCGCGTGACGCAGTTGCGGGAGGAAGTCTCGGCTCCTCACGCCCCGGAGCTGATCGGAGTCCTTCGGCACATCTACTGGCAGCAGAGCGGTATCAGCTCTCGTGCGCTTGCCAGCGCTGCGGGACTGCATGTCAACGAGATGCTGCGGGCTATCGGCCCGTGCCCCTCGGGCATCCTGTGCACCGCCTGCCAGGAGGACATCCCCCGCACCAGCCGTTCCTGGACCCCGCCTGGCCGCTACGGTGCCCCCTTGTGCACGAGTTGCGAGAAGGTCGAACAGGGACTGGCGAGCAGGAAGTGGTGTGTCGCTCAGCTGCGGGCCAATCTCATCGGTTCGACCCCGGTCCCTGCCACGGCCCGCGACTGGTACGCCGCTGCGGTCCACGGCTCCAGCAGCTCCTGGTTCACCGGAGAGCAGCTACTCAAGCTCGTCCGCGAAGAATTGCCGCAGCCGGTGGAACCTGCCTGAGCACAGCCCTTGCGTCCGACCGGGCGCAAGGGCCTCGTGTGGGGTGGTGTTCACGCTGCCGGGGGCCCCGTCTGGCTCCCCCGGGCGTTCCCACCCCGGGGATGCACCACTGTTCCGGCTTCTTCGGTCGATTCCCTCTGGCGTGTGCGTCACTCGGCATGAGCTGTAGCCATGTCGCGGCCTGGAGCCGGCGGCAACGGCCCCGTAAACGCCGCACCTTGGGCCCGTCCTGCGGACGTGGCTCTCATGCTGCCTGCCCGCACCTGCGACACCCCCCTCACCAGCACAAGGCAACGACCGCTCTTCTTGCGTCCGATCTCCACGCCAACCCCTCGGCTCCGAAAGGAGGCTGACCGCGTGAGCGGCTCCTCTCCACAGCCACCACACCCCGACCCGTCTGTGCTCTCCGCCCGGCTCGGGCGTGAGGCTGCCGTACCACGACTGATCGCTCTGGACCAGCGAAATCAACTGCTCACCGTCCATGTGAAGCTGGCCGCGCAGGCTTTGGGCCGCTCAGAGCGCACCGTGTGGCGGTGGCTGGCCAAGGCCCGCCGCACCGGCCGACACACCGCGCAGGGCCGAAAGCGGTTCACGATCACCGCGGAAATCCGGCAGCTGCTGATGCTGTGGGGCGGCAACGCCTCCGCCGTGCACCGGGAACTACGCCGGCGCGCCGCATCCGATGCCGGACAGAAGGCGCCGTCACTGACCACCCTGCACCGAGCCCTGCGCCGAGACCTGACCCATGGAGAACGGGCCGGCCTCGCGCGCGGGGAGGCAGCGCGCCGCGCCTACGACATCTTCGGTGAACGCCCGGCCCACGAGCGTAACGCCGCATGGGAAGGCGATCACAAGTGCGTGCCGGTCGAGGTATGGGTCGAAGACGAGCTCGTACGGCCCTGGCTGACCTGGTTCATCGACTGTGCGACCTGCGTCATCCTCGGAGTTGCCGTCACCCCGCACGCGCCGAGCACCGACGCGGTACTGGCCGCGCTGCGCACCGCGCTGGACCGCACTGGGACGTTCGGCCCGGCCGGAGGACTGCCTGGCCTGGTCCGGGTAGACCGCGGCAAGGAATATCTGTCCGCCGCCGTGACCTCCGCGCTGGGCGCGTTCGTCGTGCCCGTCGTCGCTCTGCCACCCTACACCCCCTACCTGAAAGGCAGCATCGAAGCCCTCAACGGTGCTGTGGAGGAGATGCTGTTCGTCTCGCTGCCCCGCTATACCCGCCAGTCCACGCTGTCCGGCAAACGCGCCGTGGATCCGGATGCGCCGGCGCTCACCTTCGAGGCGTTCGTCAAAGTACTGCTGGACTGGGTGCAGTGGTGGAACACCAAGCACACACCCAAGCCCTTGGATGGACGCACTCCGCTGGAGGCGTGGCGGGCGGACCCGACGCCCTTGTATGACGTTCCCGCCGAGCAGCTGGCCTTCTTCGGGCTCCAGGACGACGGCCGCACCCGCACCATCAGCACGCACGGGGTGCAGTGGCGCAAGCGGCACTACATCGCTGACTGGATGGTCGGCCGCGTCGGCACCCGGGTGAGCCTGCGCTACCTGCCGCACCACGAGACCAGCATCGAGGTCTTCGACCTGCACGGTGCGCATCTGGGGTCGGCGTTCTTGGCGAGCGCCGCCACCCCGGAGCAGGCCCGCCAGGTCCGTCGCGCCCGCACGGCCAAGGCCCGGCGGCTGCGCGCGGATGCGAAGGCGGCCGCCAAGTTGCGCCGCGAACGCTTCGAAGCCGTCACTTCCGCGGAACCGCCGCAGCGGCTGCAGGCCATGACCGAGCAGGAGGCCGAGGCCGAACTGTCCGATGCGGCCGCGCTGGATCTGTCCCGGATGGCCAATCCCGGCTACATCCCCCACCTGCCCCCCTCCGACGACTGGGCCCGCCCCGTGCCACCCGACACCACCGCCGACATCTCAGACACCCCCGACGTCCCTCAGGATCATGCATGAACAGCGCCTCGAAACCGCTCATGGAAAGCGTCAGGAACTATGGTCGACTCCTGCGGAGAGCGCCGATCACTTCCATCATCTGGACGCGCACGTGGTCGCCACGGAAAGCCTGCTGACGACGGTGGACGACATCCAGGACACCATCGAGACGCAGGGCATGATGTGCGTCTACGGGCCGGCCGGCTTCGGCAAGACGATGTCCGTGAACTCCGCGCTACGCAAACTCGCCCCCGACATCACCTACCGCCTGGAGCTGCGCTCCGGCCCCACGCCCCGTGACATCCGGCACGGCCTGTTCAAAGCCTTGGGACTGCCCGGGGATCCGCCGACCCGGCCGATCGAGTTCGACACCCTACTCAAAGAGACCTTGGCGGAAACACCCCGTGTCCTGGTATGCGACGAAGCGCAGTGGATGGGCCGCAGCTCCTTCGAGTACTGGCGACACCTGTGGGACGACCGCGACACCCAGATCACGGTGGTCTTCGCCGGCGGGGACGGCTGCTATGAGGTCCTCAAACGCGAACCGATGCTCGCCTCCAGGATCTTCATCTGGCAGAAGTTCACACGCATGTCGCACCGGGAGGTCGTCGCCACCCTGCCGGCCTTCCATTCCTTGTGGTCAGGGGTGGATGCGCGCATCATCCTCGGGATCGACCGGGCCGCGGCGCACGGCAACTTCCGCAACTGGGCCACCATCACCAAGCACCTGCTCAACGGCATGAGAAAGATGAATCTGACAGAGATCAACGACGACCTGATCCGCTGGGTCTACAGCAAGCTCGGCGGCATGTAGCCGCCAGGGCGACCGGGGACCCGCACCGGATTGCCGTCCCCAACCGGCCGCGCCCCAGGGACCGGAACCATGCCCCGCAGCGGGCGACACGAAAGGCAGGTGGCGGTGACGCGCGTACCGCGCAGGCTGGCCGTCGTCATCGACGAGCAGGACGATGTCGCCTACACCCGGGCCGCCCTCAACGCCCACCAGCCCGAGTTGGGTCGCATCACCATCCAGCCGACCCCGGCCAGCAGCCACCCCGCCACGCTTGCCCACGACGTCCTCTACGCCCTGGGCAAGCGACTGGCATCAGGCCCAGGCGGCCCCGACATCCCGCTGGATTCGGTGCGCCCCGCATGGCTGGCCGCAGCCGCATGGAGCGCCGCAACCGGGATCCGGCACCTGGTCGTCACCCGCGCCCATCTGCTGACCACCACACGACTGAACCAGCTGTTGGCTTGGCGCGAGGCGACCGGAGTTCAGCTGACCCTGCTGTGGCAGACCACCCCGCGGCGCATGCCCCCGACGCTGGCCTCCATCGAGCACCACCTCACCGGCCTCGATCAACTCCACGCCGCACTCGCCGCATCGGGCCCGCGACCCGCACGCCCGTTCTTCCCGCCACTGCCAGCGTCACCGGACACCTCAACTCCCACTCCCCCACTCCCTCACGGAGCACGCCTGCTGCCAGCACAGGCCGCTCACACAGGACCGGTCCCTCCACCGCGCTCCAGGCAGTCCTGCATGGGAGCCACCGCAACAGCCCAGCAGGCATCCCCCCTTCCTGCGCTACCCGTTCGCCCTCAGGACTCCGCATACCTCGCCACCCTTGCCCACCCGCTCATCGCAGGCGCCCTGAGCGTGCTCGCGTTCACCGGCACCACACAGATCGCACTCCGCGATACCCGCGACATCGACCTCAGCGGCCACGCCACCTTGCTGCGCACGCACAGCCCCGGCCACCGGCGCTGCCGCCTGTACGAAGTGCCGACCTGGGCGCGACCCCTGCTGGCCGCAGCACGCGCCCACCACCGCCTGGCAGATCGCCGCCCTGAGGAAAAGCTCTTCGCCCCGGGCCTGCAGTCGGGCGCAAAAGCCCTGCGTGCCCATCGCGAGCACCTCCCTGCCCTCTGCGAGGTCCGCGACGAGCGTGCCTGGCGGTGACGTAACCCCGCGCGGCGACCACCCGCCACGATGAGGTCCAGAAGGTGGGCGCAACGTGGCGGTCGGTTCGAGCCTGACGGGGAGCAGGAGCGTGGGAGCGGGTGGACGAGGCGGATTTTCGCCAGGCAGGCATTCCCGCAAACGCGCACAAAGAACGGGCAAGCTATTCCATTCTGGGGCTGCTGGCCAATAGTGCGACCTGCCAACCAGCGGCAAGATCATCACCACCAGTCGCATCGGCACGAATCCTGGTCTACGTAGCGTCTCGTACTGATCGGCGGGCAGCCTCACGTAGTTGCCGTCCGCTCGCAGGATGGCTCTGTGCCCGCTGCCGGTGCACTTGAGCTGCACGTCGAAGCGCGGGCCTCGACGCCGCGAAGTCCTCGATCCCAGGACGGTGACGTCAAGGCACTCGTAGTCGAGCTGCGGATCCTGCAGCCGACTGCGGGGAACGGGTCCTGTCCGTGCGGCTTGGCGGCGGTTCCCTTGCGGCATCCGGCCGGAGCACGTATGCGCTCGACCGGCTCAGTCAGTGGGAACGGGGCGTGCTCGCCTCGTACACGGTCTCGGTGGACTGGGCGGCGGCTGAGCCGGTCATCCCACTGTGGGTACCGGAGCGGCTCGCGGCCCGCCTGTTGTCTCAGCGCTGCAGGCTCGTGTACTAAACCCAGGCCGAGGAAACGCCTCCAGCCGGAGACACGGCATTGGTTCTGGGGCGGGCTCCGGTCTTGGGCTGGGGATGTTCGACGACACCCCGGTGTATGGCCGCCAACTGCTGTGGCAGCGTCCTCTCCGGGTCAGCCCGTCTTGCTGGCGCGCCATTCGAGTGCCTGCGGGGTCTCGGTGAACTCCACCAGGTGTTCGCCCGCGAAGCGTTCCAGTGCGGTGCGTACCTCGGCGGGGGTGACGTAGAAGAACTCCTTTCTGTTGTTGACACGGTTGACGCGGCGTTCGGCGAACTCCTGGTGGAGGCGGGTTTCCAGGCCGACGGCGTCCTTGCTGAAGATCAGGGCGTGGACGTCGAAGCGGAAGGGGACGGCGGCGCCGCTGAGCTCGTAGACCCGGTCCAGCGGTTCGAGGCGTCGGGTCATGCCGATCTTGACGATGCTGTCTCCGAAGGCGCCGATGTTGGAGACGACGTAGACGTAGCCGGTGCGGACATTCGCCGCGCGGGCGTCGACGTCTTGGAGCGCCTGCTGGATCTCGGCGACTTTGGCTTCCATGTCGCGTACGGCCTCGTGGTCGCCCTGGACGCGCATGCGTTCGAGGGCGGCCTCGTAGTGGTTGAGTTCCTTGTGCAGTTTCTGCCGTTCGCGGTCCAGATCGCGTTGGGCGGCCGCCTCCTCGCGTTCGCGGGCTCTCGCCTCGCGCTGGGCTTCCTTCTCCTCGTCCTTCTTCTGCAGGAAGTCGGCTGTCAGCTGCAGTTCGCGGACGCGGGCGTCGTGGTAGGCGTCGGAGATGCGGATGTGCATGGTGGCGCCGAGCTTGGCGATGGTCTCCCGGCTCTTGTAGAGGCGGTCGACGAGTGAGGTGAGCCGGTGGGGGCGCATGGTGCGGACGGCGTAGTCGGCTTCGGCGTTGTAGGCGCGGAGCATCAGTTTGGAGAAGTCCCGGATCATCTTGCGGCCTTCGCGGGCGGAGCCGTTGACGGTCCAGTCGGTGGCGGCGAGAACCGCCTGGTTGTTGCGTGCGAGGTTCTTGATCTCGGCCTTGAGGGAGTCCAGGCGGGTGCGGTAGGCGACCGCGTCGTGGAGCTGGTGGTGGTAGGCGTAGATACCGGCCTGTTGCAGCAGGGCTGTCTCGTCGGTGGTGACGATCTGCGCGCGCAGCTCGGTCAGGCGGTTCTCGGCCTGGTAGATCTCTCCGCGGTATTGCTCGGCTTCCTTGCGGATCCGTTCGGTGTCCTTCGCGGCCTGCTTGGCGTCGGCCTTGATGTCCTTGGCGGCCTGGCGGGCCTGGTCGATGACGGCTTGGGCCTCTGTCTGCGCCTGCGTCCGCAGCGCGGCCGTCTCTTGGCGTGTCCGCTGCATGAGTCCGGCGACCTGGGCGGCGTCGGCGCCGTGGGTCTGCGCGATCCACTGCCTCAGTTCCTCCAGCTCGCTCGCCTCGTCACGTCGCCGACGGCCGAACCAGCCCCTCTTCCGCCCGGCGGGGACGCCGGGCGGAGGCGCGTACTGCTGGGGAACGGCGGCTGTCGGCGGCGCGCCTTCGGGTGCGTCGGGCAGCCACATCTGCCAGCCGGACGGAGGCGGTGGCCAGGACGGGTCGGGCTCCCAGCCGACCGGCGGGATCCAGCCCTGGGCCAACGGCCAGTTCGGTGGTGGATTGAACCGAAAGCCGTTCACATTCACCCGTGCACTCCCCTCCCGGCACCGTCCGGTGCACCCTCGACACTCGCGCGATCATGCCGTGCAGGCTGCCGGGAGGACGGCCGATCGAGAAAATCGGCGCAAAAGGCACCTTGGCCGGTCTACCGGCCTGGAACCTCAGATGACGGCGAGATTGACCACGATCGGAGCACGGCGGTCGTGCCAGGCCAGCGCCGACCGCCGGCTCTGCCACATGCACGGCTCTCGCGCCTCCCCGTTGCCAGGCGTGCTCGCGCTGGGCATGGCAGTGTCTGGTTCGGCACGGACGGCCTGGCCGCGGTGGCAGCATCAGTCGAGCCAGTCCAGGGGAATCAGCGCGGTGCGATTGCCTTCGGCATCGGGACGCCAGTTGCCGATCACGGCTTCCTGGAACCAGTCTTCGGGCAGGTTCGCGTGGTCGCAGACGATGATCTGGAACGCTCCGTTGTTGAGCTGTACGACGTCGTTGAGGAGTTGGAAGTAGGCGGTGACGGTGGCCCAGTCGGCGTCTTCGATGGTGGAGGCGTCGCGGGGTTTTTCCGGGAAGAACGCCTGGGTGGGCTGGTCGAGCATGAGGAAGCCCGGGACGGGCCGGTTGTTACGCCGCAGGTAGGTGTGCAGGGCGAGGTGGGCGACCAGGTGGTAGCCGATGTGGTTCTTGGCGCTGCCGATGCGGGTGAGGGGCAGGCGTCCGGAGGGTCGTCTGAGGACGACGTTGAGGAGCTTGAGGCTGATGGCCGCCTCGGTGGCGTCTGCTGCTCCTCCGAGGTTGAGCCGCTTGGCCCAGGCGGTCATGCCGATGGCGACGTCGGCAAGGCGGCGCTCGGTCTCGGCTGCGACATCGTCTTCATCGACGAGCCGCTCAAGCGTGGTTGCGTGCTCTTCGGCGAGGGCGAGGTTGTGGCGCAGCCGGGTGATGTCGCGGTCTGTGCCTGTGCGGGTGAGTGCTTCGGAGATCCGGCCCTGGATGTGAGCGACTCGCAGGTTGTGTTCCTGCAAGCGGCCCATGCGTTCGTCGCTTGCCAGGAGTTCTCTGAGCTGGGCGCCGTTGATCCTGAGGCGCTCGGTCACGGCGGCGCGCTCGCTCTGGAGGGCGCGCCGGTGTTCTTCGCGTACGGGCTGGAGTGTCTGTGCCTGGGCGAGTTCTTGTGCGAGGTGGTCGGTCAGCTCGGAGATGTCTTGCGCGGTGGGGTCGGGGTGTTGCAGAGGCTGGGTGCACATGGGGCACACGCTGGTGTCGTGCTGGCGTTCAGGGCCGAGGAGCTCGAGGGTTTTGAGGCGGTCGAGCTGGAGGTGGAGTTCTCCGGTGAAGGCGCGGCCCTGCTGCTGCCATCGGTCGACTGCGGCCAGTGCCTCGTCGAATTCCTGTAGCTGTTCGCGCAGGATGCGGCGTTCGTCGTTGAGTTCCTGGCGCCGGTCGCGCAGTTCCAGTGGGGCTGCGGTCTGGGGGGCTGCGGCCAGGGCCTGGTGGAGGAGGTCGAGGACCTGCGAGTTTTCGAGGGCCGCGGGCACGTCGGCGAGGAGGCCTTCGGACTCCGCGAGGCGTACGAGAGCCAGACCGTTTGCGTCCATGGCCTGCTGGTGGCGCAGGGCGTCGTCGAGTTTCCGCTGTGCTGCGCGCTGGGCTCGCTGGGCTTCGCCGAGGCGGTGACGGCGCAGCGCCTGTTCGGGGCCGGCTGCACCGAGGAAGTACGGCAGGGTGTCCTTGAGGGTCTGGGCCATGCCGGGTTCGGTCTGGCGGTGGAACAGGGCCGTCTGGGAGGCGATCTCGTTCTGGTTCTGGAAGCAGAGCAGGGCCGCTTGGCCGATGGAGACGTCGAAGGCGTTGCGGGCCGCGCCGGCGGGCGGCTGGAAGTGGAAGTCCTCGATCCCGAGGCGGGCGCTGAGTTCGCTGCGCAGGACCGCGACGTTGGAATTGTTGACGAGTTCGTCGGGCCGGGGGATGTCGAGGGTGGCGTCGCCGGTGCGGATGAAGGCGTGCTGGGTGGAGGCTCCGGCGGGGCGGGGCCGGGCCAGGACCATGCGTGAGCTGTCGGCGAAGGTGACCAGGAGGGCGTACCAGCCGACGGTCTGGTCGATCAGGCCGTCGGGCAGGTTGGGTGCGCTGCGTCCGAGGCAGTAGTCGACGATGGTGAGGACCTCGGACTTACCGGTTTCCGACTCGCCGGTGAGGATGTTGAGCGCCCCGGGGCGGAACCGCAGGACCCTCGGGGGTTTCCTGCCGTCTCGGTGGTACAGGGCCAGGGCGAGCAGCTGCATGGCGGTTCTGGGGCTCCTTTGTAGGGGCGGGTCAGGGGCGGACACCGAGGGCGGTGAAGGCTCGGGTGGGGTCGGTCACGGCGAGCCAGCGGCCGACGAGTGCGGCTGCGCGGGCGCAGTCGGCGACTTCCTCGCCGGGGGCCGCGGACGGGGGCCTGGGGGTGCGGGGGCAGATCAGTCCGGCGGGGGTGACGTCTATGGCGTGGTGGCGCATGGCGGTGCGCAGGCTGGCACGGGTGTAGGTGGTGAGTGCTGCGGCGCGTTCGGCGAATGCGGCCTGCAGACGCGGGTTGTCGTTGGCCCAGGCGGTGAGCGTCACGGTGGACTTGCCCGGCAGGGATTCTCTGGTGTCCGTGGGCAGGACGAGGGGCAGGATCAGGAACGCACTGGGCCAGGGCAGGGGGCGCTGTGCTTTTTTGGTGGCGGTGCTGACGGCGCTGGCCAGGAGGTAGGCGCCGAAGGCGGGGTTGAACAGCGCATGCGCCTCCGACACGTTGCGGTGGGAGTCGCTCGTCACTGTTCCTGCGTTTCGTCGGGGTGCTTGCAGCGGTTCTGGTAGTCGGGGTGCCAGCCGAGCTGCCGATCGGGCTGCGCGGTGTCGGCCTGGTCGGACAGGCCGTGGGTGCTTCCTTTGCCGACCCAGGGCGCGGTGACGGTGCCGGGGCGCAGCGGGGTGTCGGCGACGCGGTCCATGGTGGCGTCCAGGATTTCCTGCCCGATGGCCTGGCGCTCCTCTTCGCCCGTGTCATCAGGGATGCGGCGGGTGCGGCGGCGGAAGGCGGTCTCCCACTCGTAGTGGAGTTCGCCTTCGTATTCTTCGAGCCGCTCCGGGGTGATCTTGAAGGTGCGCAGCCATTCGGAGCGCTGGGCCCGTGCGAGGTGGTAGTCGCGCAGGTGCATCGCCACCTCGGAGTCGGGCAGCCCGATCCACCGCATCTGGGCGACGACCAGGCGGTCGCTGTAGCCGGCGATCTCCGCCTCGGTGAGGTTGCGCAGGGTCTCGGTGATCGGCAGGTGCTTGCCGGTGTAGCGGCCGGTGACCTCGTCGCGGCGGCACATGAGTTCCTGGGCGCTGACGGAGGCGCGCATGTGCCGGGGGTTCTTGCGTTCCAGCAGTTTGACCGCCACGCCGTACCACCACCCTTTGATCTCCTCGAGGGCGGACTGAGCGTGGTCGCTCGGCGTGATCCCCAGTTCTTTGGCCAGACTAGGGTCGAGGTCTGACATCAGGGGGGCGCCGTCGTTGACGGTGATGGCACTGACGAGTTCCTGGCGCCGGGCCGGGGTGAGCCTCATGAACAGGCGGCGGTCCTTGGCTGTGGTGTCGGGCCCTTTCTCGTCGCCGGCGACCTGTTCCATGCGCTGCAGCGCCTTGGCTTCGTCCCGGTCCGGGCCGGCGCCGAGGTAGTGGAAGAAAGTGTCCCGCGGTGCGGTCTGGGTCGAGACGAGGCGCAGGATGGGCATGGCGGCGCCCGAGGGTTCGGAGAGCTTTTTGAGAGCGTCGATCCAGGACCCGACGGAACGCCAGAAGTCTTTCCCGGTCTCGCTCAGCGGGCCGGCGGCTTCGCGGTGCTTTGACTGCAGGAGCTCCCGTGGCGTCTTGTCCGGGTCGAGCAACTCGATGTCGTCGAGGAGTTCCATGCGGATCTCGGCAGTGGGGTCCTGCCAGCTGCGGCGGGCGAGCTCGAGCAGGGCGAGCTCGCACTGGTACAGGTATCCGGTCATCTGCCCTGCCGCCGAATGCGACCTTGCTCGCGCCACGTTCCCCACTACTGATCGTGCTTGTCCGAGCGGCGCAAGTCCCACCCCTGCGACCGACCACACCACACTCAACGCGACCTGGGCGGTTTGGTTTGGTGTGATGTGTTGTGCCACTCCCCTGCGGCACAACGTAGCACCCGCCGCGGCGTCGCCGTCAGCCTTGAAAGGATCGCCGTCCGTGATCTTCGGCCGCTGTGTGGTGAGCCTGGTTGCAGGTCTGCCGCCCAGAGACCGCTGCGCTGCCCCTTAGCCGAGGGTGGCTCGCCGTTGTTGCTGTGGGCTTGCTGTAGACCGTCTTCCTATGACCGCGCCACAGGTGTGCCGGCAGGGGCGTGCCCCGCCCCTCTGGGGTGCAGCACGTGACACTGCTGTGTGGCGGGAGCCACGAAAGTTGCAAGCCTATGGCGGTCATTCACGGGACGTCGTC
This sequence comes from Streptomyces sp. NPDC127098, assembly GCF_042722465.1. NCBI lineage: Bacteria > Bacillati > Actinomycetota > Actinomycetes > Kitasatosporales > Streptomycetaceae > Streptomyces > Streptomyces sp. NPDC127098. The sequence continues at coordinate 13,166 of NZ_JBHXFJ010000076.1, read as the reverse complement.
ACGGCACACTCTGCCGCTTCAGCCCTCCAGTCACCCCGTGCATGTCCGAGACCGGTCCTATGCTGATGACGTCTTGACCCGATGATGCTTCGCCCCGGTCACTGTGCATGGGATAGAAGCGGAAACAGAGGTTCCGTGTCGGAGTCGTCCCTCGGCCCGCAGGCACAATCCTCGGCAACGGCTTCAGGTGAGCGGGCCGTTGCGGCCGCGGGCAGTATCACCACCGCTGTAACCGGCGACGGGAACGTCGTCATAGCTGGCGATGTGAACGTCATCAACTGTTACATGATCTTCTGCGGCGCCGAGAAGGATGGACCAGGGCCGGCAGCGGTGGCGGCGATACCTCAGCCTCTGGCCGCAGCCAGGGGAAGAGTAATCGTTCCTGTGCTTGTCGGCATCGTGAACTGGGTGGGCCAGGACGTCTCGCTGCATCCTGGCCCACGCCTGGTGCGTTCCTATGTCGAACACGCCCTGCGCCAGGTAGGCACCGACGGGGTGATCGCCTACGGCCAGGAGCTCGACAATGGCGACACATTGCTGTTGTTCACTGGCACCGATGATGTACGCGCGCTCGGAGCGCTCCTGCTTCGCGAGCTGGATCAGCTGATGGCGACAGACTGGCAGCGAGCCACACGCAAGGAGGGCTATCTGCTGCCGCAGGTACGACTGATGCTGCATGCCGGGTTCGGGGAGTTCGACGGCTCCAGCATCTCCAGTCCGTCACTTGTTGATGCCCTGCAGTCGCACTCCAGGACCACGGCGATGAACGACGCATACACCGGGGACGCGGTCGGTGTGGTGGCACTGGTCACGCGTGAAGCCTTTGATGCCGAGGTCTACAGGCTGTATTACGGCGAGAGGCAGCGCTGGCTTTCGTTCACACAAACGATGCCCGGTGCTCCCAGTCTGGACTTCTGGTCCCGCGGCACGCTGGGCGTGGAACGTCGCGAGCCGCCTGCCGACACATGATGCGGCCGGACCCAGGATTCGCAACTAGGTTGCTTGGCAGTAGAGATGAGCAGGAGTGGTGATGCTGACAGGTTGGCGCAGGGGCGTGTTGTGGACGGTAGCGACGGCTGCTGGTCTGGTCGTTGTGGGTTTGACGCTGCTGCTGTGGCTGAAAGATCTTGGGACCGCGGGGACGGTGGCGGGTTTCGTCGCTGATACCGCCGCGATCATCATCGTCGTCCTGACCGTGCGGGCGCTGTTGCTCCAGTCCGGTCAGCAGCAGAATCACACTACGGCGTCGGGCCCGGGGGCGGTTGCGGCCGGTCGTAGCATCGGCAGGGCCGTAACGGGCGACGGCAATCAGGTATCGAGGCCAGCCCCGGCCGTTGCGCCGGGTGGTGCATCGCCGGGTGGAGCGGTGGAGGCGTCAGGCTCGAAGTCGGTCGCGGCGGGTGATTCGATCGGTGAGGCTGTGACAGGCGACAACAACACGTGAGAGACAGCTGGAGCTCCATCGGCTGGGCGAGCGTGGGGGACGGGATCAGCGCGTGAAGTCCTGGCGGAGCCGTTTCGGCATCGGGTGGGAGAACAGGTGGTCCCGTAGCTCCCAGCAAGGTTCAGCTGAATCGCGTGAGGTGTCGGCGTCGGGTGACGGGGCCGTCGCGGTGGGCGGGGATGCTGGCTTGATCCTGAATGGGCACAACAACACGGTGCTCATGGATCCGGCGTACGGAGGGCTGAGAACGCTGGATGACCTGGCTGCCGCAGGTCGGGCCCGCATGGTGCAGCGCTGGCATGCGGCCGGCGTTCCGCTCGATGTGGCGTGCGCGTTCGCCGATACCCCACGGCTGGGATCCCTTCCCTCTGCGATGGTCACCTCGTCCGAAGGCCGTGTAGTGGTCCTGGAGGGTGGCTTTGGGGCGGGCAAGTCACTGGCAGCGGAGCGGAAGCACCAGCAGGACATCGCTGCGGCCCGCGCCGATACGCAGGCCCCCATTCCTGTTCACCTCCACGCCAAGCATATTCAGGGTGGTGTGGTCGACGCGGCGATCCGGGCAGCACGTCCCATCGGTGATCCCGCAACACGTGGTGTCGCTTTGGTGGTGGACGGACTGGACGAACCCGGCCCGATCCGCGGCAAGGAATTGCTGGATCAAGGTCTAAGCTGGACCGCATCGACGGCCGGGCAGTGCTGGCGCATCCTGTTCACGGCCCGTCCCGGCCTGGAGCTGCACGACTCGGTTCGCCGGATCATGCCGGAGCTGAACGAGGATGAGACGGCCCTGCTGATCGACCGGCTCGGCGGGAACGGATCTGCCGTGGGCGGTCAGCCGGGCATGGTGCGCCAAGTGCTGCGTCGGCCGCTGTTCGCCATCATCGCAGCCGGCCTGCAGCGCAATCAGAGCCCTCTGCCAAACAACCCGTTGGCCTTCCTGCAGGCGCTGGTGATCCGGGCACTGCGCGATGCGGAAGAGGCCAAGGAGGAACGCGCCGAGCGGTTGCTTCAGCGGCTGGCCACGGAGTGTGTGAGCAATGCTGGTCTGGCAGCGGCCGCTGACGTGGGCAGTCCTGGCGACATGCACGCGCTGCTGGATACCCGACTTGTGGTACGTGTCGGCGAGCGACACCTGGCGTTCGCTCTACCCGTGCTTGAGCAGTACTTCGCTGGTCAGGCTCTGCTGACCGGCGGCGTACCGGCCGAGGTGACGCAGAACGTAGAGCTGCTGGACCGCTGGCGCTACGGGCTGGCCATGGCGGTCGCCTCGGCAGGCTGGGAGGCGGCACGAACGGTGCTTGAACCTCTGCTGCGCACCCAGCCGGGTATCGCGGCCTGGGCCGTCCACGAGGCCATCCCTCGCACTGTGCATGAGGGAGAAGGTCCGTGGCCGGATATGCCTGCCAGTCTGGTCAGCCAGCGCCTGCAGACGACACTTGAGGCCTGGCAACAGGGGCTCGGCCCGGCAGGTGACCTGATCTTCCTCTACACAAGATGGTCTGGTCCCGTCACGGTCGATGCCCGCTTGGAGGGCAACGAGCTGGGACTGCACATCCTGCGTCGCCATGCCGACCACACGCCGGGACTCGCTATCCCAGTCTCCCATCGCTGGGCAGAGCCGCGTGGAATACGTCCCCTGGCGGCGTCGGCCGGGCCAGTTGCGGCGGACTACGCCGCCTGGCCCTGGCAGGAGACCCTGGGCATAGTCGCCTCGTACCTGCACACGCTGTGCGAGCGCAGAGACTTCGACTTGGCCGACTGCGAGGCCTACACAAAAGAGCGGCTGTGGTTGGCGAGCACAGGCCTGCTGAGACGTTCACGCCGGCGCTTTGCACCGCTGCAGGCAGACGAAGCGCATCAGGCCTTGCGCCAAAGCCTCTACTCTGCGGGAAGCCTGCCTGTCCGGTCGAGCTACGGTCACCAGTTCAGCGGCCGGCAGGCGGAGTTGCTTCGGATTGACGAGCAACTCGGCAGTGGTCAATGGGCTGACGACAGCGGCATGCTTCACTACCCCTATGCTGTGCCCGACCAGGAAGACGGTCCCCACGTGCACTGGGTCTGGGACACCTACAGTCCCCCACAGCTCAGGCTGCGCACCGAGCAAGTCCTCACCGCTGCCATTGAGATCTACACCGCGCTCGTCGACACCTGGTTCCCCCACCTCAAGCAGGTCCTCGGCCTGGCCAGCGCCTGCCCCGCCACGTTGGTCGCCGACCTGTACATAGCCCCACCCCAGGACAGTGCCTCCTATGAGCCACCCCTCATGCGGCTCTCCCTCCGCCCCTCGACGGGCAGCTCGGTCAGCGTCCGTCTCGTGCCGTCAGAGGATGACCTCTACGCTCCGGTGCCGCCCCTCCCACCCGGGAATGAGCCGGCGAGGTCCCCGTGGGCGCGCCCGAGCACGCCGGTCGTCAGCGAACCCGAAGTCTTCGACGACGCTCCCGCGACCGGCTATGCCTACGCCTGGCTCCACGAAGACCTGCACCGCCTGCATCTCACCGAACACGGGCCACGAAGAACGAACTCTGGCCTGACATAGCGCTCTTACGGGCGGCGCACGGCAGAGCCGCCTGTTACGGCACGCGGCGCTCGGGTAGCAGGCCCAGTTCGCGTGCAGCGGCCAGGTCCTCGTACGCCGTGGTCCGTCCAACATGCATGCCGGGGCAGACGAGGGTCTCAATCACCTGGCGTGTGGAGAGATCGGCTGGTGCATCGCAAATGATCTGCGCGGTCTTCTCGATACGGGGCAGGTAGGTGCCCCACCATCGTGGCCCCGTACGGCGCCGGAGCTCTTTCACGAGGGCGATCTGCGGATCGGGCATGACATCGCAGAGCTTTCTAACGAGTGGTGGCCTCCATCCGTCGTCGGTCCACTCCCAGCCCTCTTTGGTGCCCTTGAAGGGACCGTAGGGAATCATGGACAGAGCGAGCGGCAGGGCGAGCTTGCGAGCAGAAGCGCGGATCCGGTCCTTCTCCTGGTCCGAGGACACGCCGCCAACCGTGGTGGCGTTCTCTTGCTCGACGAACCCTCCGCGGTCGACCTCGAGCGCGACGCACATGTCCACGCCGGTGGCGCTGCAGCTCAGCCAGATACGGAAGCGGGGCGGGAAGGGATGACCGGCCACCTGTACCGGGCGGTCCTCGAACCAGACCTCGTCTCCGTCGTGAAGACTGGAAGGCTCAACGATCAGACCTTCCGTCCAGTACCGGTTCACTCGGCTCCCCCACCACAATTGCTGCGGAGCGCACCGATCAGCAGCAGACCAAGAGTTGTCGTCCCGGCGAACGCCACGGCGGCGTCCCTGTACGGCCTTCGTGACCGGCTCGGAGTCGACCTGGGCGAGGATCAGGGCTGCGGCAGCCGCGAGCAGTCCCACCAAGACAGCCACCAGTACGCGGTAGTGAGTAGATTGCACGGCTCCACTCTCGTGGCACTGTGCCGGGCAATCCAGCGTTCTTCGGTCCGCAGAACGCGAGACGAAAAAGCGGACAACCTCTGACCCTGCATAAACTCCACAGGTGCCGTTGGAGTCGGCATGAGAATGACACGGGTCTTTCGTCACTAGCGTCAGCACCAGTGCGTCACGGCCTGTCAGTGACAACTAGCAGGTCACCAGGGCTACGCCGCTGACATCGAGGTGACGACTCGCTACTGACACTTCCCTGCAGACCATCAGCGCGCCGGCGGGGCTTCGGGCACCGGCACGCTGGCCGGCGGCCGCAGCTCATCCGGCCACAACAGTGTCTGCATCGCGATCACCTGCTCCCGGACGCGCAGAAGCCCCAATGTCTCGCGGGTCCGCAACGCCGCCCGGACAACGGCGACCTGGCCGGCCTCCCGCATCGCCTCGCGCAGGAGGGCGTAGGGCCGGGCGCCCCACGGCCTGGTCGACGCCGAGCCAGTAGGGGCGGTCGGCCAGCATGGGGTCGATCGTCGCCTCGGGCACGAAGGCGAGGACTTCGATGGCCTTCGCGGTGGGCAGGGGGAGGTCGGCCAGGTCGTCGTCGGTCAGCACTACGACGCGGCCATCCGGGGCCTCATAGCCGCGGGCCACCTCATCCCACGGCACCTCCACGCCTTCGCGCTCGCACACCCGCCGCTGCCGCACGCGGCCGCTGCACCGGGTGTGGACTTGGTGCAGCGGCAGGCGGTGGCTGGTCTCCGTCGCCGAGAACACGGTGACCGGGATGCTCGGAACCGGCGCCCAGCAGTCCTGGACGCCCCTGCTCATGTTCGTCCTCGGGGCCGCCCTGTTCGCCGCGGTCTGGTCCCGCTTCTTCCGCCGCAGCCCCCTGGAATACCTGCTCAACGCCGCCACCAGGCCGGCCAAGTACACCCGATGAGACCCGGTCGGGGTGGGGCTCCTCCGTGTTCCACCCCGGCCTGGACCGCTCATGGATCCAGCAAACGCATAGTCCCTTCGTCGGTGGCGCCCACTTTTCTGTTATCGCCCACTCCGTGTCACGTCTCCCATGCGTAGGCACCGTCCCCACGAGAGCCCGAGGAGCGACACAGTGACACTTCAGATCAGTCGGCGCAGCATGCTCAAGGCCGCGGGAGCGGCGACCGGCGCGGTCGGTATCGGTATCGGTATCGGCACGGGCGTGGCCGCCTCCCCGGCGACGGCGGCGGACGCGTCCTTCGCGCACCCCGGCATGCTCCACACCCAGGCCGACCTCAACCGCATGCGCGCGATGGTGAACGCGCGCACGGAGCCCTGGAAGGCGGGCTGGGACCGGCTGGTCGCCAACAGCCACTCGGCTGCCGGCTGGGTCCCCAACCCGCAGGAGACGGTCGTTCGCGGCGCCACGCCCGACGGGCCGGCCGAGAACTACTGGATCCTCTTCAACGACATCCACGCGGCGTACCAGAACGCGCTGCGCTGGAAGATCACCGGCGATACCTCCCACGCTGACACCGCGCGGGACATCTGCAACGCCTGGTCGGAGACGTTGCCGGGCATCGCGGGAGGCTCCGAAGTCGTGCTCCTGGCGGGCATCTACGGGTACCAGTTCGCCAACGCCGGCGAGATCATCCGCGACTACCCCGGCTTCGACCTGGCCCGTTTCCAGGACATGCTGCTCAACCACTTCTATCCGATGAACCACGACTTCCTGAACCGCGAAACCAACTGCATCGGCCACTACTGGGCGAACTGGGACCTGTGCTCTATGGCCTCGATCATGGCCATCGGGATCCTCCGCGACGACCGGGCCATGTTCGACGAGACGGTGGATTACTTCCACAACGGCGCAGGCAACGGCTCGCTGGCCAACGCGATCCCCTACGTCTACAACGACGTCGGGCTCGCCCAGTGGCAGGAGAGCGGGCGCGACCAGGGCCACAGCCTGATGGGCATCGGCCTGATGGGCACCATCTGCGAGATGGCCTGGAACCAGGGCGTCGACCTCTACGGCGCGGACGACTCCCGGTTCCGCAAGGCGTGCGAGTACGTCGCCCGGTACAACCTCGGCTACGACGTGCCCTACACCACCTATACCTGGAACAACGGCGCGCACTGCGTGGAAACGGAGCAGACCGTCATCTCCGAACACGGCCGTGGAGGTGGACGCCCGGTCTGGGCGCGGGTCTACCACCACTACGTCAACAGGCGCGGCATTGCCATGCCGAACACCGGCGAGATGCTGGCCCGCAGCGGGGCCGAGGGAGGCGGCGGCGACTACGGCCCGAACAGCGGCGGATACGACGAACTCGGCTTCGGGACACTGGCGTTCTCCCGGAACAGGGCCACCGCGACCGAGTCGGCGCCGACGCCTGCCACCGAGTCCAGTTCATCCGGGTCATCCGGGGACTCCGCCGTCGAGCAACCCTCCGGTCTCAGCCCTCAGGGCGGGGAGAGCGACGGCAACCTGGCCGCCACCGGTTCCTCCGAACTCCCGCTGTGGACGGCCGCGAGTGGCGTCACCGCCCTCCTCGGCGGTCTCCTCCTGTTCCGCCGCCGCGGCCGGACCGCCGCGACGCCGAGTGAGACCCCGGAATGAGACCGTCAGACCTGGGCGTCGGCCCGGTTGCCCGGCACATGCCGGGCGGCGGCTACGACCAGCGCGGTGAGCAGGCCGATCGGACGGGATCTCGGCGTTTCTGGTGAAGAGTTCCATCGGGTTGGTCGGCCCGCCCGATGGGGCTCCGGATGGGGCGGCGGCCCGTCGCGGGCCGCCGCACCCCGAACGCCGGGCGGCGGTCATCGACGGGGCCCGCTCTCGCGGCGGACTGGTGGTGGAGGAGGACTACGGCGGCGAGTTCCGCTACGACCGGCAGCCGGTCGGCGCGGTGCAGGGCCTCGACCCCGACCGGGTCGTCTACGTCGGCTCGACCAGCAGGATCCTGTCACCGGCACTGCGGCTGGGCTGGATGGTGCTGCTGCCATCTCGGCGTTCGTGGGCTCTGGGGCCCGGCTCGTCGCGCGGGCGTAGGTCGCGAACTGCTCGGCCGGGGACTGCTCCGGCGGGGAGGTGGGTTTGCTCGCGGCTGGAGCTGGGGCGAGATGCCGGGTCGTCGTGCTCACGGTGCTCTCCTTGTGGCCTTGAGGGCTGGGGCTTCTCAGTGCTGGTGACGGTGGGAGGGCGGGGTGACCTGGCCGTCCCAGAAATCGAGGACCAGGGCGAGCAGGGCTGCGTCCTCGGGGCCGAGCCGCAGTTGGACGTCGCCGGAGATGTCGTCGCCGACGATTTCGTGGCGGATTTCTCGGGCGGCCAGCGCGGCCGACAGGGTGTCGGTGGCGGCGGACGGGGTGGTGCGGGCCTGGGGGTCGAGGTCGTCGAGGGCGGCGCACATGATCTCGGCCAGGGTCGGTTCGGTGGGCTCGAAGTGGCGGCGGTGCGTGGTCATCGGAGTGTCCCGGTGCTCGAAGGGGTGTGGTCGGCGGGGGGACCGGCTACTGGGTGTCGCGCGGCCCGGTCCTGGCGGGCCCGGAGGAGGATGGCCCGGCGTTTCTCGGCGGCGCGCCGGGCCTCTCGCGCCGCGGCCTCGGCCGACTCGTCGACTTCGGTCTCCGGGCCGCGGGTGTAGGCGCTGGCGAAGCGCGCGGCTGGTCTCAGCTTCTTCGATCCGGTCGTGTCGGGCGGCTTGCATCTGCCTGCGGGCCAGTTGGTACTCCTTGGTGACTGTGGTCCTCGGTGGGAACGGCGCCGCTGGCCTGGCATCGGCCGGACGCACGTCAGTTGCCTCGCCGTCGGCCTGGCGGCTGGAGAGGGCTGGGGGCGCTGGCAGCGCCTCGGCGGGACGGGGGGCGGGCAGGGAGGTGGTGTCGGGTGGCAGCACGTGGAGGGCCGTGACGTGTTGGCTGCCCATGGCGGTGTTGATGTGGCTGATGAGGTCGGGGGTGCGGAAGCGGATGTCGGTGGCGACGGCGTAGCTGGCAGGGCGGATGGTGAGGGTCTTGGTGTCGGCGTCGTAGGCGACGGGGAGAGCCTGGCCCTGTTCGGCGAGACGGGGGGCGATCTGGCTCCATCGGTTGATGAGGGTGCCGCCGGCGGCGGGGGCTTCCCAGGCGCGGTCGGTGAACAGGCTCCGCAAGGCGGTGCCGAGGGACGCGGGCTCACGGCCGTCAGGTCGCCGCGTGGGTGCGCCGCGGCGGGGCTTTTTCCGGGGCAGCGCGCTGTGGCGGGTGCGGGCGACTTCCCGGGCTGCTTTGAGGGCGACGCGTGCGAGGTCGACGCCGGTGGGCTGGGTGGTGTCGGTCATGCGGTGTAGGTCCTGGTGGGGATGCCGGCCGTGGCGGCCAGGCGGGTGGGGTTGTCGGGGTCGGTGAGGAACGCCAGGCAGTAGTCCGGTGCGCGGGCGATGAGGGTCTCGTCGCGGATGGCTCGGGCGTCACGGCCGTTGGCAACGTCGTTGGCGCGCGGGCGGATGGTCGTCGCGGCCATGGACGTGGCGGCGAGGTCGGGCTCCTTGAGCTCGAGGTCGAGTTCGCTGCTGATGTACTGGGCGGCCCATCCGCTGGTGACACGGTCGACGATGGTTTCGCCGGTGTGGAGGAAGGTGACCGGGCGCGCTCCGTGGACCGCGAGCGAGTCGTGCCAGGTCTCCAGCAGTACGGTCTCGACGGCCGCCTGGTCGTCGTAGTGGGGGCAGCCTGTGACGAGGGCATCGATGTCGGACAGTCCGCGGGAGGTGATCGCGGTGATGGGGCATTGGGGCTCAGGCGAGTCTGGATGGCCTCAACAAGGCTGGGGGCGCGCTGCTGGAGCTCGTCTTCGGCCTCGGGGGTCCGGGTCATGACCTCAAGGACGCCGTCGGGTCGCGGGGAGAGGGGATCGACACGGTTCGTGAGGGACTCGCCGAGAACCTCGTCCCAGATCATCAGGAGGCGGGGCGAGATCTGGAGGCTGGGCCACTGCACGATCAGGCCGCGGACGCACCGCGGTTGCGGCGAGTTCTCCGATGCGGGCGGCGGACGCGGGTGTGCCGGGGGCTTGTTGTACCCAAGCCACGAAATCGGTCGGAGTGGTTCCTCAAGGGCGCCGAGTACGTCGCGAGGTACAACCTCGGCGAGGACGTGCCGTTCACCACCTACCGGTGGGGGCACCACACCACCTGTGTCCAACGCGAGCAGGCCGTCGTCTCGCCGCAGGGACGGGGGCATGAGCGCCCCGTCTGGGAAATGATCTACCACCACTACGTCACCCGCCGGGGACTGTCCGCGCCCTATGTCCAGGCCGCGGCGGAGAAGTGGCGCGCTGAGGGCGGCGGTGGCGACTACGGCCCCAACAGCGGCGGCTACGACCAGCTCGGCTTCGGCACGCTCGCCTACACCCGCGAGCCGGGCGACGCGGAACCGGGCGGTCCTTCGACCTCCTCCACCAGCCGACCGTCCGGTGCCGGTGGCGGTGGCGAAACGGCCGACGCTGCCGACTCAACCGCGGGGGCCCGCGGCCGCGGGGCGACTCGGGTGGCCTGGCCGCGACGGGTTCCGACGCCCTGATGCCCTGGGCCGGCGCTTCCGGCCTGCTCGCCCTGGTCGCGGGCGGTCTGCTGCTGCGCCGACGCCGGCAGGGCTCAGGCGAGCACTGATCCGCCGCCTACTCGGGCCCCACCTCGGATCGTTGGGGGACCTCGGCGACGGGGTCAGCCGGACGCTCGCGCGTGAGGTACTGGGGCACCGGGGCGTCATCGCCGCCGGTGTCCCGTACCACGCCGTAACGGACCACGCCCTCGGCCGTTCCCGGCGCGGTGTTCACATCGGCCTCGACATCCGGGTGGGAGACCGGCTGGATCAGCAGGTTGTAGTCGGAGCCCCGCTCGTGCTGGGTCAGCACGACACTGCCGTCGAGGTAGAAGTACTCGTGCTGCCACATCTGTTGGGCGCCGTCCGGCAGCCGCGTGTAGCCCGTGTCGGGGGCGCCCATCCAGGTGGTGCCCGAGGGCCCGCCCGGAACGGCGTCGTCCATGCGGTGGCCGCCGCCGGACGCCACATGGAAGATCCGGCCGGTCAACCCGGTCCAGGTGGGCATGACCATGTCTCCCCGGCGGCCGTCGCTCCCGAGCTCGTAGCTGACGCGGACGTATCCCTGTCCGGAGAGGACGACGTACTGGTCGCGGTAGACCATCAGGTAGCCGCCGCCCGACGCGTCCCGGTACCGGCCGTCCTCGGCCGCCACGGGCCTGCCTTCGGGGCGCGCCGGCAGCCGGGCCGGCCGCGTTCCCGGGTCGGGGGCCGGTTCCGCGGCGTCCACGGTCTGCCCGTACACGGCGTCCTGGGAGGCGGATTCCGGCGGGGGCGCGTCCGGCGGGGCGTCGGAGTCGGACGGGTCAGCGGGGTCGGGAGTCGGCGAGCCCGCCGCGGTCACGGTCGCCGTCGGGCCGTTCGTCACCGGCTCTTCCGACCCGTCGTTCGCGGGCGGCAGGACCACGGCGTAGAGCGCGACGCCCACGGCGAGCCCGGCGACACCGAGCGTCGCGAGCGCGGCTGGTTTGGCCGTGAGGGGTCCGACGAGCTTGGCGACGCCGCCGCCCTTCGCGGCGACGCCACCGGTGGCCGAGGTGCCAGCGCCTGCCAGCAGCTCGCTCGAAAACAGGAAGCCGGCGGGCAGGGGAACAAGGCCGAGCCCGGTGAGCAGCCCCTCGACCGGCGCGAGGTCGGCGGAGCGCCCGGCGCACAGCTCGCAGTCGCGAACGTGCCGGGCCAGGCGCTTGCGCCAGAGCGCCGCTGGCCGGCCGTCCCAACCCTCGACGGCCACGGTCAGGCCGGAGCAGCGCGGCCGCCCGGCGAGCGCGCGAACCACTCGCCGGGCCACGTCAAGGCGGTCCCGCAACCGCTGTACCCGCACGCCCGCGTGCGCGACGGAGACCCCGGTCGCCTCGGCCAGTTCGGCCCGGGTGAGCTGGCCCGCCACCTCCTGCCACCACAGGGTGAGGAGCATCCGCTCCTCTCGGTCGAGCCACCGCGTCGCCTCGGCCGTCTCCCTCCGTTGGCCGGTCAGGCGCAGACGCAGGATGGTCAGGTCCACGAAGTCGCCGTGCGGGTCCTCCACGTCCGCGGCCTCCGGAAGCGCGACCGTGACCGAGGAGGAGCGCGAGCCACGCCACCAGTCGCGTATCTGGTGCATGGCGATGGCCACCAGCCAGCTCCGGAAGCGCTCCGGCTCCTTGAGGCCGGCCATCCCGCGGGTCACGCGCAGCATGGTCTCCTGCACGAGGTCGTCCACGTCCGGGTGCCCGTTGAGTGCCCGGCCCACGACGTTGTAGACCAACGGCAGGTAGGCGTGCGCCAACTCCTCGAGCGCCCGTTCGTCACCGGCCCGTGCGGCCTCGACCATGGCGGCGTTCGGCAGGCGGTCGTGCCGCGTGGTCCCTCGCATTGGAGGTTTGTCCCTTCGCGTGGGCGTCCGTGGGGAGACGCTGGCGCGCCGGGGCCCCTCCGGCGGCAGTCCGCGAACGCTTCCGCCGCGCGGCCGAGCGGCGCGGTCTCCCGGCTGGCCAGCACGATATCGAGGCCCGGTGCGTCGCCGAGGAGGGGGGCGCCGCGCGCCCGGGGCGTTCGGCCGTGACGTCGATGCCGTCGAAGCGGACGCTGCCCCGGTCGGGTTGTTCGGGCCAGGCGACAATCTTCGGCAGGCTGGACTCGCCGCAGCCGGAGGAGCCGACGGTCTCGCCGTCGGCGATGTCCGGGTTGACGCCGTCCGGCGCGGGGCGTCGTCCGCCTGTCGCACGCGTCGCCGATGGTGCGCGGATGCCGTGTGACGACGCCCGCCACCTCGATTCGGGCCGTCCGATTTCCCTCTCCCTTCCCGGCTCACCCAGAGACAAGGAGCTCTCGTGACAGCACGTTTCGCATTCGGCGGCGGCCAGGTGGTCCTTCGGCCGGGACGCCGCGCCGGTGGCGTTCGAGCACGCGTCGGATCCTGACCGGCTGTACCTGCTCGACGAGGCCACGTCGCCCTGGCACGGCCCCGATCACCACTGGGGCGCGGGTTTCGCGATCACCTCGCGCGGCTCGGGTCGCTGGCAGACGCCGTACGAGATCGCCTGGCGGGCCGACGGCGCGATCGCTCGGCACCGGCCGGTGCCCGGTCTCGAGTTGGAGGTGCGACTACAAGCCACACAGGGGCGGCACAGACCCGAGCACAGGGGCAGCACAGACCCTGGAGACGTCGCCGGCCGGCCCCGGGTCGGCGGGGGGCGCGGCCGGGGGTGGGCGCGAGGGAGCGTGGGAGGATTAAAAAAAAAAAACACCCCCCACCACAAAAAAAAAAGACAAGA
>NZ_JBHXFJ010000075.1:0-36862 GCF_042722465.1 Streptomyces sp. NPDC127098 | reverse complement strand
CCGCGGTACCGCCCAGCGGCCCGCCGCCGCGCGTGGCGGCAGCGCGCCGCCGCGCAGCCGCACCAGACCGCCCGCCCAGGGCTCGCGGCGGCCGCCGCGGCCCAAGGGGCCGCCCCGCACCAGCCCGGTCAACCGGCTGCGGCGCGCCTGGGACCGCCCGCTGACGGCCTACTACGTCGTCCTCGGCACCGGCCTGCTGCTCACCCTGCTCGGCCTGGTGATGGTCTTCTCCGCCTCGCAGATCCAGGCGCTCCGCTGGGACCTGCCGGCCACCTTCTACTTCCGCAAGCAGCTGCTCGCCGCCGCGCTCGGTGCCGTGCTGCTGCTGATCGCGTCCCGGATGTCGATCCGGCTGCTGCGTGCCCTCACCTATCCGTTCCTGGCCGGCGGCGTGGTCCTGCTGGTCCTCGTCCAGGTGCCGGGCATCGGCGTCTCGGTCAACGGCAACACCAACTGGATCGCCGTGGGCGGCTCGTTCCAGCTCCAGCCGAGCGAGCTCGCCAAGCTGGCCCTCGTGCTGTGGGGCGCCGACCTGCTCGCCAGGAAGGGCGAGCTGCGGCTGCTCACCCAGTGGCGGCACCTGCTGATCCCGCTGCTGCCCGGCGCGCTGCTGGTCTGCGGCCTGGTGATGGTCGGCGGCGACATGGGCACGGTTGTCATCCTGGTGGCGGTCGTCTTCGCGCTGCTCTGGCTCTCCGGCGCGCCGGTGCGGCTGTTCGGCGGCGCCTTCGCCGTGGTCGCGGTCCTCGGCGTCGTGTTCATCGCCAACAGCCCGCACCGGATGGACCGGATCACCTGCCTCGGCGCCGGCGACGCCGAGCGTTGCCAGCAGGCCGTGCACGGGATCTACGCCCTCGCCTCGGGCGGCTGGTTCGGCTCGGGACTGGGGGCCAGCGTGGAGAAATGGGGCGAACTTCCCGAGCCCCACACGGACTTCATCTTCGCCATCACGGGCGAGGAACTGGGCCTAGCGGGGACGCTGTCGGTCCTCGGTCTCTTCGCGGCTCTAGGCTATGCGGGTATCCGCGTGGCCGGACGCACGGAGGATGCCTTCGTGAGGTATGCCGCGGGAGGGGTGACGGCGTGGCTGATGGTCCAGACCGTCATCAACATCGGCGCGGTGCTGGGCCTGCTGCCCATCGCCGGGGTGCCTCTTCCGCTGTTCTCCTACGGGGGCTCCGCCCTGCTGCCCACCATGTTCGCCGTCGGGCTGCTGATCGCCTTCGCGCGCAGCGAGCCGTCGGCCAGGGCGGCGTTGGCCGCGCGGGACCCCGGGCACAGATGGAAGACGATGAGACGGCGCCGCGTCGCGGCACCGTCCGGAGAGCGGTGAAATTCGGTGCATGTTGTCGTCGCCGGCGGGGGGACCGCCGGCCACATCGAGCCGGCGCTCGCCCTCGCGGACGCCCTTCGCAGGCGCGATCCCACCGTGGGCATCACGGCCCTCGGCACGGAGCGCGGCCTGGAGACCCGCCTGGTGCCCGAGCGGGGCTACGAGCTCGGCCTGATCCCGGCCGTTCCGCTGCCGCGTAAACCGACCCCCGAGCTCTTCACCGTGCCGGGCAGGCTGCGCGGCACGGTGAAGGCGGCCGAGGAGATCCTGGAGCGCACCAAGGCCGACTGCCTGGTCGGCTTCGGTGGCTACGTGGCCATGCCCGGCTACCTCGCGGCCAAGCGGCTGCGGGTGCCGATCGTGGTGCACGAGGCCAACGCGCGCCCCGGCCTGGCGAACCGGATCGGTGCCCGCTACACGCGCTTCGTCGCCGTCTCGACGCCTGACAGCAAGCTGCGCAACGCCCGGTACCTCGGCATTCCGCTGCGCCGCTCGATCGCCACCCTCGACCGGGCCCGCGCCCGGCACGAGGCCCGCGCCTTCTTCGGCCTCGACGCCAACCTGCCCACCCTGCTCGTCTCCGGCGGCTCGCAGGGCGCGCGCCGGTTGAACGAGGTCGTCGCCAGTGTGGTGCCGGTGCTCCAGCGGTCCGGGGTGCAGGTGTTGCACGCGGTCGGCCCGAAGAACGAACTGCCCCAGGTCGACACGATGCCGGGAATGCCCCCCTACATCCCGCTATCGTATGTGGACCGCATGGACCTCGCGTACGCCGCGGCCGACATGATGCTCTGCCGCGCCGGCGCGATGACCGTCGCCGAACTGTCGGCGGTCGGGCTGCCCGCCGCCTATGTGCCGCTGCCCATCGGCAACGGCGAACAGCGGCTCAACGCCCAGCCGCTGGTGAAGGCCGGCGGTGGCCTGCTGGTCGACGACGCCGAGCTGACGGTGGAGTGGGTCAGGGGCAACGTCCTGCCGGTGCTGACCGATCCCGGCCGGCTGCTCGCGATGTCGCGGGCCGCGGCCGAGTTCGGTCGCAGGGACGCCGACGACCTGCTGGTCGGGATGGTGTACGAGGCGATCGCGGCGCGCCGGGCCTAGCCCGGTCGGCGCGGGAACGGGGAGACGAGAGCGTGGCCGAGGCGACCACCGCCCAGCGTGAAGCGGACCGACGGCGGTCGGAACCCGGCCCGCCCTCGTCCCGCCCGCCGCGCCGCCGCCGCTGGCTGCCGGGCCGTCGCCTCGCCATCGTGCTCGCGGTGCTCGCGGCCGCCCTCGGCGGCTTCGGCGGCTGGGCGTTCTACGGCTCCGACTGGCTGCGGATCGAGCACGTCTCGGTGCGCTGGCGGGACGACGGGCCGCGGAACCTGACGCGGGACCAGGTGCTCGAGGCGGCGGGCGTGCCGCTCGACTCCCCGATGATCTCGCTGGACAAGGACGCCATCCGGCGCCGGCTGCTCGACCGGCTGCCGAGGCTGGAGTCGGTCGAGGTGGTCCGCGCCTGGCCGCACGGTGTGGGCCTGCGGCTGACGGAGCGGGAGGCGGAGGCGCTGATCCCCGTCGGTGACCGCTATCTCGAGGTGGACGAGGACGGCGTCCGGTTCGGCGAGGTCGCCGAACCGATCGACGGGGTGCCGCTGCTCGAACTCGACCTCGACGAGGGGCCCGGGCTGCGCCGGTTCGGGGAGGACGGGATCCGTCGTGAGGCGGTGGCCGTGGCGCTGTCGCTGCCCGACGCGGTGCGCGAGGACCTCAGAACCATCAGGGCCTCCTCCTTCGACTCCATCACCCTGGAGTTGACCGGGGACCGCACCGTCGTCTGGGGCAGTTCCGAGCAGCCGGAGGCGAAGGCGGAAGCGCTCGCGGCGGTGATGGAAGCGGCCGGCGACGCACGGCACTTCGACGTCAGCGCGCCCACCGTGCCGGCGGCCTCGAATGATTGACGAGGCGTCGGAAACGCGCGGGGGACAGGGCCATCGCCGCAGGCCAACACCCTGGTTGGCGAGGTCGGAGCGTGATCACATAGGGTGAAAAGAAAAACAGGAGGTTCGGCGTGTTCGTTGAACGCGTACCACTTGTCGACTTAGTGTCCGTTCCTAGGATTCCCGGGAACGACAAGCACGGGTAACCCTAAACTGAAGCGTTAGGGTTCGGGGCGGTCATCCCTACCGTCCCACAGGCATCAGTCGGCGCACTGCGGCTCACGCGGAGCGGCGACACGTAAATCGAGGCGAGAGGCCTTCGACGTGGCAGCACCGCAGAACTACCTCGCAGTCATCAAGGTCGTCGGCATCGGCGGCGGTGGCGTGAACGCCATCAACCGGATGATCGAGGTCGGTCTCAAGGGCGTCGAGTTCATCGCGATCAACACCGATGCGCAGGCGCTGCTGATGAGCGACGCCGACGTCAAGCTCGACGTCGGCCGGGAGCTCACCCGCGGCCTCGGCGCGGGTGCCAACCCCGAGGTGGGTCGCAAGGCTGCCGAGGACCACCGCGAGGAGATCGAGGAGGTCCTCAAGGGGGCCGACATGGTCTTCGTCACCGCGGGCGAGGGCGGCGGCACCGGCACCGGCGGCGCTCCGGTCGTGGCGAACATCGCTCGGTCCCTGGGCGCGTTGACCATCGGCGTGGTCACCCGCCCGTTCACCTTCGAGGGCCGACGCCGGGCGAACCAGGCGGAGGACGGCATCGCCAGCCTGCGCGACGAGGTCGACACCCTGATCGTCATCCCCAACGACCGACTGCTGTCCATCTCGGACCGCCAGGTCAGCGTCCTCGACGCCTTCAAGTCCGCGGACCAGGTGCTCCTCTCCGGCGTCCAGGGCATCACCGACCTCATCACCACCCCCGGCCTGATCAACCTCGACTTCGCCGACGTCAAGTCCGTGATGTCGGAGGCCGGTTCCGCCCTGATGGGCATCGGCTCGGCCCGCGGCGACGACCGCGCGGTGGCCGCCGCCGAGATGGCCATCTCCTCGCCACTGCTCGAGGCCTCCATCGACGGCGCCCGCGGCGTGCTCCTCTCCATCTCCGGCGGCTCCGACCTCGGTCTCTTCGAGATCAACGAGGCCGCCCAGCTGGTCAGCGAGGCCGCGCACCCGGAGGCCAACATCATCTTCGGCGCGGTCATCGACGACGCCCTCGGCGACGAGGTGCGGGTCACGGTGATCGCGGCCGGCTTCGACGGCGGCCAGCCGCCCGCCCGCAGCAGGGACCGGGTGCTCGGCTCGTACGGTTCCAAGGAGGAGAGCGGCTCGTCCTCGCTCGGCCAGGAGCGGACCGCGCCCGAACCGGAGCCGGAGCGGCTCTCGTTCGGCGGCCTCGGCACCCTGCCCTCCCGCGACCCGGGCCCGCTCGGCGACCGGGACTCCTCGCCGGTCGGTGGCGTCGAGCCGGCGGCGGAGCCCGTCCGTGAGGCGCCGAAGAGCGCCCCGCAGGTGCCCTCGGCCCGCCCGTACGACGGCGGCCAGGTCGAGGAGCTCGACGTCCCCGACTTCCTGAAGTGACCGACAGTGTCGACGGTGGTTCGTCGGAACCGCCATGTGAGCCCGACGTGATGGACCCGTGATAGATCGACAGAACACGGACAGCGGCGCCCACTTCGCCTTCACCGACCGGTGGGGCGGGGTGAGCGCCGCTCCGTATGACACGCTCAACCTCGGCGGCGCGGTCGGCGACGACCCGGCGGCCGTGCTGGCCAACCGGGAGCTCGCGGCGAAGGAGCTCGGCCTCGACCCGGCCGAGGTGCGCTGGATGCGACAGGTGCACGGCCGTGCCGTGGCGGTGGCCGACCAACCGTGGCCGGCTGGCGAACCGCCCGAGGCCGACGGCATGGTCACGGCGCGCCGGGGCCTCGCGCTCGCGGTGCTGACCGCCGACTGCACCCCGGTGTTGCTCGCCGATCCGGAGGCGGGGATCGTGGGCGCGGCGCACGCCGGGCGCCCGGGGCTGCTGGCCGGTGTGGTGCCGGCGACCGTCGAGGAGATGTGCCGACTCGGGGCGCGTCCCGAGCGGATCCTCGCGCGGACCGGCCCCACCGTCTGCGGCCTCTGCTACGAGGTGCCGGCGGAGATGCGGGAGGCCGCCGATCTCGCGGTGCCGGGCAGCGGGGCGACGACCCGTGAGGGCACCCCGGCGATCGACATCCCGGCGGGGGTGCGGCGGCAGCTCGCCGACCTCGGCGTCGGGGACGTCGTCCTCTCACCGGTCTGCACCCGGGAGTCGGCCGACCACTACTCCTACCGCCGGGAGCGGACCACCGGCCGGCAGGCCAGCTACGTCTGGGTCGCCCCGTGAGTGGTGAACGCGAACCGGGCGAAGCGCCCACGTCCCCCGATGCGCGGCGCGTGCGCCCGGCGCGCGAGATCGAGTTGGCTACCGGCCTCGCCCGGGTGGAGGAGCGCATCGCCCGCGCCTGTGACGCGGCGGGGCGCAGCCGGGACGACGTGACCCTGATCGTCGTCACCAAGACCTATCCCGCCGAGGACGTCAGGCTGCTCGCCGGGCTCGGCGTGCGGGACTTCGCGGAGAACAAGGACCAGGAGGCGGCCGCCAAGGCGGCGGCGCTCGCGGATCTTCCCCTCACCTGGCACTTCGTGGGGCAGTTGCAAACGAACAAGGCGCGTTCCGTGACCGGTTACGCGGATTTTGTGCATTCGGTGGATCGCGCGCGCCTGGTGGACGCGCTCTCACGCGCCGTCGCGCAACGGGAGCGCGCCCCGCTCAGCTGTTTGATCCAGGTCGCCCTGGAGAAGGAATCCGGCCAGGGCACCGGCCGGGGCGGCGTCGACCCCGGTGGGGTCATCGAGTTGGCGGCCGCGCTGTCGGCCGCGCCCGGGCTGCGCCTGGCCGGGCTGATGACGGTGGCGCCGCTCGCCGGCGCGTACGCGGGGTCGCCCGGTGCCGCGTTCGAGCGGCTGATGGAGTTGGCGAGGGACCTGCGAGGGGTCGATCCTGCTGCGAACATGGTCTCGGCGGGGATGAGCGCGGACCTGGAGGAGGCGATCGTCGCCGGGGCGACACACGTGCGTGTAGGCAGCGCGGTACTCGGAGTCCGCCCTGCCCTCGGGTAACGTCGCCAAGCAAAGGACCACAGCCGAAAATATGGTCATTCCCGAAGCATTCGGGCAGGTTACGTGGATCCAGGGCCCCGGAGGTTCGGAGCCGATCCACCACAGAGCGGAGGACGCAGTCGATGGCTGGCGCGATGCGCAAGATGGCGGTCTACCTCGGCCTCGTGGAGGACGACGGCTATGACCGCCCGGGGTACGGCCCCGATGACGAGTTCGAGCCCGAGCCCGAGCCGGAGCGGCCACGGCGTCAGGAGACGCACGAACCGCCGCGCAGGGAGCGGGTCGAGGAGCCGGTGCGGGTGGTCCACCCGCCGGCCCAGCGCGAGACGGAGCCAACACCCGCTCCGATTCTGGCGGAAAGCAGACGACCCGGGAGGATCGCTCCCGTGTCATCCATCACATCAGAACGACAGAACGCGGAGAAGAGCGCGCCGGTGATCATGCCCAAGGTCGTGTCAGAGCGGGAGCCGTACCGGATCACCACGCTCCACCCCAGGACGTACAACGAGGCCCGTACTATCGGGGAACACTTCCGCGAGGGGACCCCGGTGATCATGAATCTGACCGAGATGGATGACACGGACGCAAAGCGACTTGTCGACTTTGCGGCTGGTCTCGTCTTCGGTCTCCATGGCAGCATCGAGCGGGTGACGCAGAAGGTGTTCCTGCTGTCGCCTGCTAACGTCGACGTAACGGCGGAGGACAAGGCCCGCATCGCGGAGGGCGGGTTCTTCAACCAGAGCTGACGACAGCAGTACAGGAAGCGCGAGTTCCGGCCGAGCGGCCGGGGCATGAGAACAGGGGAGAGGGACAGGCAGGATGGGCATCGTTCAACAGGTGATCCTGATTGCCTTGTACTGCTTGCTCGGCCTGCTGCTCTTCCGTTTGGTGATGGACTACGTCTTCATGTTCGCGCGCTCCTGGCACCCCGGCAAGGCCATGGTGGTCGCCCTGGAGGCCACCTACACTGTCACCGATCCGCCGCTGAAGGCGCTACGGAAGGTCATCCCTCCCCTGAGGTTCGGTGGGGTGGCGCTTGATCTGTCGTTCTTCGTACTCATGATCATCGTCTACATCCTGATCAGCGTCGTGGGCGGGCTGTGAACGAGTACGGTCTTGCCGATATGCCGACGAATCACGTTGAGGTGAAGAGATGCCGTTGACCCCCGAGGACGTGCGGAACAAGCAGTTCACAACCGTCCGTCTGCGAGAAGGCTACGACGAGGACGAGGTCGATGCCTTCCTCGACGAGGTCGAGGCAGAGCTGACCAGGTTGCTGAGGGAGAACGAGGACCTCCGCGCCAAGCTGGCCGCGGCCACCCGGGCGGCAGCCCAGAACCAGCAGAACATGCGTAAACCCGAGCCGCAGGACCGTCCTGGCGGGCCCATGCCCGCCATATCAGGACCGCAGGGCGGCCCGCAGACCCAGCAGATGGGCGGCCCTCCACAGCTGCCCGCGGGTCCCGGGGGTCCTGGTGGGCCTGGCGGTCCGGGGCAGATGGGCCAGGGCGGCCCGATGGGTCCCGGTGGTCCGGGGCAGATGGGCCAGGGCGGCCCGATGGGTCCCGGTGGTCCGGGGCAGATGGGCCAGGGCGGCCCGATGGGTCCTGGCGGTCCCGTGCAGATGGGCCAGGGCGGCCCGATGGGTCAGGGCATGGGCCAGGGCGGCCCGATGGGTCCCGGCGGCCACGGCATGGGTGGGCCCGGCATGGGCAACCCGGGTCTCGGCGGCCCGCCGCAGATGCAGCAGCCCGGTGGCAACGAGAGTGCCGCCCGCGTGCTGTCGCTCGCGCAGCAGACGGCCGACCAGGCCATCGCCGAGGCGCGTTCCGAGGCCAACAAGATCGTCGGTGAGGCGCGCAGCCGCGCCGAGGGTCTGGAGCGGGACGCCCGCGCCAAGGCGGACGCGCTCGAGCGGGACGCCCAGGAGAAGCACCGCGTCGCGATGGGCTCCCTCGAGTCGGCGCGCGCCACCCTGGAGCGCAAGGTCGAGGACCTGCGTGGCTTCGAGCGCGAGTACCGCACCCGGCTGAAGTCCTACCTGGAGAGCCAGCTGCGCCAGCTGGAGAGCCAGTCCGACGACTCGCTCGCCCCGCCGCGTACGCCGTCCCCGTCCGCGCCGTCCCTGCCGCCTTCGCCTTCGCCCTCGCTGGCCTCGGCCGGCGCGCCGACGGGCCCGGGGCCGATGGGCGGTCAGCAGTCCATGGGCGGTCAGCCGATGTCCGGGCTGGCGCCGCACGGCGGTCACCCGGGCCACGTGGGCCAGGGCGGCCCCGGCTCCTACGGCGGGCAGCAGCAGATGTCGCCGGCCATGACCCAGCCGATGGCACCGGTCAGGCCGCAGGGCCCGCAGCCGATGCAGCAGGCGCCGTCCCCGATGCGCGGTTTCCTCATCGACGAGGACGACAACTGACGCGTCGCACGCGCGCCGGCGCATAGGGCGCACGAACAGGGGCGGGGCCCGGATCGTTGATCCGGGCCCCGCCCCTTTCGCCGTGCGTCAGTTCTTCCTGAGCCGGAAGGAGCCGCCCAGGGCCTCGTCGCCGAACGGGGCGCCGAAGCTCTCGTCGCCCGCGCCCTCCGCGAAGTCGGTGGCCAGCACCTCGCTGCTGATCAGCGCCTGGTGGTCGGCCAACGCCCGGGTGAGCTCCGGGTCCTCGGTCGTCCAGCGCACCGCGATCCGGTCCACCACGTCGAGGCCGCTGTTCTTCCTGGCCTCCTGGACCAGCCGGATCACATCCCGCGCCAGGCCGGCCCGGCGCAGCTCGGGGGTGATCTCCAGGTCGAGGGCGACCGTGGCGCCCGCGTCCGAGGCCACCGACCAGCCCTCGCGCGGGGTTTCGGTGATGATGACCTCCTCGGGGCTGAGCGGCACCTGCTCGCCATCGACCTCGACGAAGGCCGTGCCGGCGCGCAGCGCGGCCGAGAGCTCGGCCGCGTCCGCCTCGGCGATGGCCCTGGCCACCGGCTGGGTGCCCTTGCCGAAGCGACGGCCCAGCGCCCGGAAGTTCGCCTTGGCCGTGGTGTCGACGAGGGAGTCGCCCATGTCGGAGAGCGCGGCGAGGCCCGCCACGTTGAGCTCCTCGGCGATCTGCTCCCGCAGGTCGTCCCCGAGCAGTTCGAAGCCCTGCGCGGCGACCAGCGCCCGGGAGAGCGGCTGGCGGGTCTTCACGCCCGACTCGGCGCGGGTGGCCCGGCCGAGCTCGACGAGGCGCCGCACCAGCAGCATGTCGCTGGACAGGTCGGGGTCGACCAGCGCCGGGTCGGCCTCCGGCCAGTCGGTCAGGTGCACCGAGTCGGCGGCGCCCGGGGTCACCGGCACCACCAGGTCCTGCCAGACCCGCTCGGTGATGAACGGCACCAGGGGGGCCATCAGCCGGGTCACGGTCTCCAGCACCTCGTGCAGGGTGCGCAGCGCGGCCGGCTCGGCCTGCCAGAAGCGGCGGCGCGAGCGCCGCACGTACCAGTTGGACAGGTCGTCGACGAAGGTGGAGATCAGCTTGCCCGTGCGCTGGGTGTCGTAGCTCTCCAGGGCCTTGGTGACGGCCTCGACCAGCGCGTTGAGCTCGCTGAGCAGCCAGCGGTCGAGCAGCGGCCGGTCGGCGGGGGCCGGGTCCGAGTCGCTGGGGGCCCAGCCGCCGGTGCGGGCGTACAGGGCCTGGAAGGCCACGGTGTTCCAGTAGGTCAGCAGGGTCTTGCGGACCACCTCCTGGATGGTGCCGTGCCCGACCCGGCGGGCGGACCAGGGCGAGCCGCTGGCCGCCATGAACCAGCGGACCGCGTCCGCGCCGTGCCGCTCCATCAGCGGGATGGGCTCCAGGATGTTGCCCAGGTGCTTGGACATCTTGCGGCCGTCCTCGGCGAGGATGTGGCCGAGGCAGACCACGTTCTCGTAGGAGGAGCGGTCGAAGACCAGGGTGCCGACGGCCATCATCGTGTAGAACCAGCCGCGGGTCTGGTCGATGGCCTCGCAGATGTACTGGGCCGGGTACTGGCGCTCGAACTCCTCGCGGTTGCGGTGCGGGTACCCCCACTGGGCGAAGGGCATGGAGCCCGAGTCGTACCAGGCGTCGATGACCTCGGGGACCCGGGTGGCGGTCAGCGAGCAGCCCTCGGCCGGGCAGCCGAAGGTGACCTCGTCGATGAACGGCCGGTGCGGGTCGAGGCCCGACTGGTCGGCGCCGGTCAGCTCGCTCAGCTCGGCCAGCGAGCCCACGCAGGTCAGGTGGTCCTCCGCGCAGCGCCAGATGGGCAGCGGGGTGCCCCAGTAGCGGTTCCGGGAGAGCGCCCAGTCCACATTGTTGTTGAGCCACTCGCCGTACCGGCCGTGCTTGACGGAGTCGGGGAACCAGTTGGTCGCCTCGTTCTCCCGCAGCAGGGCCTCCTTGACCCGGGTGGTGCGGATGTACCAGGAGGGCTGTGCGTAGTAGAGCAGCGGGGTGTGGCAGCGCCAGCAGTGCGGGTAGCTGTGCTCGTAGGCGACGTGCCGGAAGAGCAGGCCGCGCTCGGCCAGGTCCGCCACCAGCGCCTCGTCGGCCTTCTTGAAGAACTGGCCGCCGACCAGCGGCAGCTCCGCCTCGAACGTGCCGTCGGTGCGGACCGGGTTGACCATCGGCAGCCCGTAGCCGCGGCAGGTCAGCAGGTCGTCCTCGCCGAAGGCCGGGGCCTGGTGGACCAGGCCCGTGCCGTCCTCGGTGGTGACGTAGTCGGCGAGCACCACGAAGTGGGCCTCGGTGTCGCCGAAGTCGACCAGCTCGAAGGGGCGCTGGTAGGCCCAGCGCTCCATCTCGCGGCCGGTGAAGGTCTGCCCGGTGGCCGACCAGCCCTCGCCCAGCGCCTTGTCGAGCAGGGCCTCGGCGACCACGAGGCGGTCGGTGCCGTCGGTGGCGACGGCGTAGGTGACGTCGGGGTTGACGGCGACCGCCGTGTTGGAGACCAGGGTCCAGGGTGTGGTGGTCCACACGAGCAGCGCGGCCTCGCCGGCCAGCGGCCCGGAGCGCAGCGGCAGCCGGACGTAGACCGAGGGGTCGACGACCGTCTCGTAGCCCTGGGCCAGCTCGTGGTCGGAGAGGCCGGTCTCGCAGCGCGGGCACCAGGGGGCGACCCGGTGGTCCTGCCCGAGCAGGCCCTTGTCGAAGATCTGCTTCAGCGACCACCACACGGACTCGATGTACTCCGGGTCCATGGTGCGGTAGGCCTCGTCCAGGTCGACCCAGTACCCCATGCGCCGGGTCAGCTCGGCGAAGGCGTCGGTGTGCCGGGTGACGGACTCACGGCACCTGGCGTTGAACTCCGCGATGCCGTACGCCTCGATGTCCGGCTTGCCGCTGAAGCCGAGCTCCTTCTCGACGGCCAGCTCGACCGGCAGGCCGTGGCAGTCCCAGCCGGCCTTGCGGGGGACGTGGTAGCCGCGCATGGTGCGGAAGCGGGGGAACACGTCCTTGAAGACGCGGGCCTCGATGTGGTGGGCGCCCGGCATGCCGTTGGCCGTGGGTGGGCCCTCGAAGAGCACCCACTCGGGGCGACCCTTGGACTGGTCGAGGCTGCGGGCGAAGGTCTGGTTCCGCTGCCAGAGGTCGAGCACCTCGTGCTCGAGCGCTGGCAGGTCGACCTGGGCCGGTACGTGGCGGTACTGCGTCATCGGTCCTCCGGCGGACACACACTCTGCGTTCTCCGTCGGAGGGACGAGAGCGAGCGCTCCCGCGGTACCACCCTCCTTGGCCGGGCCCGCCTCTGCTGGCGGTGACCTCGGCCCACTCATTGGGCCGCGACTGCCGGGTCTACTCGCCGTGTCCGGCCGGGGCCGGGGGCTTTCTTCCGACGACTCGGGGGTGATCTTCACGCCGCGCACGCCCCTGGGCTCACACCGTCCCCAGGTCGCTCACGGCTGCCGGCCGACGCTACTCGTCCCCTTCAACGCCTGTCGCTCCGGCCAGTGTACGGGGCGCGGCCGGGGCGCGACGACCGGTTATCCCGGGGCCGGGCGGGGCACAACGCTTGGAGACCGGCGCGCCCTCGTTGCCGCGCGCGGGGAGTCGATTTATCGTTCCGGTCACGATTCGCGAGCAAGATCACACTATGTGAAGGGGCCGCCGCCATGGTGGCAGCGAAGAAGACCACACAGCAGGCGACGGCGCAGCAGGACGACGAGCGGCGGTCGGGGGCCGCCAAGAAGGCCACGAGCGGCAGGCGCGCGGCGAAGAAGGCCGCCGGGGCCGAGCCCGCCGCCGAGCGAACCACCGGCACCACCAGCAGCAGCAAGCGCACCACGACCGCCAAGCGCACGACGGCAGGGAAGACGGGAGCCAAGAAGGTGGCAGCGAAGAAGAGCACCACGAAGGACGCCCCGGTGGACACGGTGGACGGCGGCGCTGCGGTGCCCCAGGCCCGCGTCTCGGCCACCGCCGCGCCCGGTGACCTCGCGGTGCGCAGCGGCGAGGACCCCTGGACCCCGGAGGAGGTGGCCGAGGCCCGCGGCGAGCTCGCCGCCGACGCCGAGCGGCTGCGCGCCGAGATCGCCGCCGCCGAGGCCGCCCTGACCGGCCTGATGCGGGACTCCGGCGACGGCGCGGGCGACGACCAGGCGGACACCGGCACCATGAACGTCACCCGCGAGCACGAGATGGCCCTGGCCACCAACGCCCGCGAGATGCTGTACCAGACGGAGCGGGCGCTGCAGCGCATCGACGCCGGCACCTACGGCCTATGCGAGAACTGCGGGCGGCCGATCGGCAAGGCCAGGATGCAGGCGTTCCCCAGGGCCACCCTGTGCGTCGACTGCAAGCAGAAGCAGGAGCGGCGGTTCTAGGTCCCGTCCGGGCGGATCGACTCAGGCTGACGTTTGTCGCACTGGAGTGTCGTACCCTCATTCCCGTGAGCGAGGCGGAGCGGATCATCGAGACACCGGACGAGCGCCCCACGGCCGATGAGCCGGGCAAACCGGATGAATCGGCCGAGGTGGAGTCGGTCGAGGAGGACGAGGGGGTCCCCGCCGACCGGGGCCGGCGGCGGATCGCCGTGGTCGCCTGCGTGGCGGCCTTCGCCTACGCCCTCGACCTGATCACCAAGATCCTCGCGGTCGAGTACCTGGAGAACCCCACGCCGCCCAGGAGCATCGACGTCATCGGCGACTGGCTCCGCTTCGAGGCCGTCCGCAACGCCGGCGCGGCCTTCGGCATCGGCTCCGCCTTCACCATCGTCTTCACCTGCATCGCGGCCGCCGTGATCGTGGTCATCATCCGGCTCGCCCGCCGGCTGTACAGCACCCCGTGGGCCATCGCGCTCGGGCTGCTGCTCGGCGGCGCCCTCGGCAACCTCACCGACCGGATCTTCCGGTCGCCCGGCGCCCTCCAGGGGCACGTCGTCGACTTCATCGCGCCGCAGAACTTCGCGGTGTTCAACCTGGCCGACTCGGCCATCGTCTGCGGCGGCTTCCTGATCGTGCTGCTCTCCTTCCGCGGCCTCGATCCGGACGGCTCCGTGCACCGGGACTGACCCGCCGTCCGGCATACTCGATCAGGTGAGCACGCTTCCCGAAACCCCCGAGATCCGCGCACTGCCCGTACCGGAGGGCCTTGAGGGGGAGCGCGTCGACGCCGCCCTCGCCCGCATGCTGGGCTTCTCCAGGACCAAGGCGGCCGAGCTGGCCGCCGCCGGCAAGGTCAGACTGGACGGCGCGGAGGTCGGCAAGTCGGAGCGGGTGACCGGCGGTTCCTGGATCGAGGTCGAGATGCCCCCGCCGCCCACGCCGATCCGGGTGGTGGCCGAGCCGGTCGAGGGCATGGTGATCGTGCACGACGACGACGACCTCGTGGTCGTCGACAAGCCGGTCGGCGTCGCCGCCCACCCGAGCCCGGGCTGGAGCGGCCCCACCGTCATCGGCGGCCTGGCCGCCGCCGGCTACCGCATCGCGACCTCGGGCGCCGCCGAGCGGCAGGGCATCGTGCACCGGCTCGACGTCGGCACCTCGGGACTGATGGCGGTCGCCAAGTCGGAGCGCGCCTACTCGCTGCTCAAGCAGCAGTTCCGGGACCGCACCGTCGACAAGCGGTACCACGCGCTGGTCCAGGGCCACCCCGACCCGCTCAGCGGCACCATCGACGCGCCCATCGGCCGGCACCCGCAGCACGACTACAAGTGGGCCGTCACCGCCGACGGCAAGCCGTCCGTCACCCACTACGACCTGATCGAGGCGTTCCGCGCCGCCAGCCTGCTCGACATCAAGCTGGAGACCGGCCGCACCCACCAGATCCGGGTGCACATGGCGGCGCACCGCCACCCCTGCGTCGGCGACCTCACCTACGGCGCCGACCCGACGCTGGCCCGCCGCCTCAAGCTGGGCCGCCAGTGGCTGCACGCCGTGCGGCTCGGCTTCACCCACCCCGCCGACGGGCAGTGGGCGGAGTTCACCAGCGACTACCCCGAGGACCTGCGGTTCGCGCTCGAGGCGCTGCGGGCGGAGAGCGCCTGACGGAGGGAGCTGTCATGGGCCAGCTCACCCTGCTCTTCGTGCTGGGCCTCGGCGCCGTGCTGACCGTGCCGCTCGGCGACCGGTGGGCGGTGCCGTCGCCGGTGCTGATGACGCTGCTCGGCGGGGTGCTCGCCATCCTGCCGTTCGTGCCGGCGATCGAGTTCCCGCCCGAGCTGATCCTGCCGCTGGTGCTGCCCCCACTGCTGTACGCGGCGGCCCAGCGCACCTCCTGGCGGCAGTTCCTCGCCAACGTCAGACCGATCCTGCTGCTCGCGGTCGCCCTGGTCTTCGTCACCACCGCGGCCGTGGCCGCCGTGGCGCAGCTGGTGGTGCCCGGTCTGCCGCTGGCCCCGGCGATCGCGCTCGGCGCGCTGGTCGCCCCGCCCGACCCGGTCGCCGCCACGGCGGTGGCCGGCCGGATCGGGCTGCCCCGCCGGATGGTGTCCATCCTGGAGGGCGAGGGCCTGTTCAACGACGTCACCGCCATCACCCTGTACCACGTGGCCGTCGCGGCGGCCGTGAGCGGCTCGTTCTCCGCCCTCGGCGCCGGCGCCGAGCTGGTGCTGTCGGCCGTGGTGGCGATCGTCGTCGGCCTGGTGCTCGGCTGGGCCACGGCCAGGCTGCTCGACCTGCTGGGGGACGCCACCCTGCGCACCGGGCTCAGCGTGCTCGTGCCCTTCGCCTCCTACACCCTCGCCGAGGAGCTGCGCGGCTCGGGAGTGCTCGCCGTGCTGGTGTGCGCCCTCTTCCTCGCCGACTGGGCCGCCGACCCCGACGACGTCTCGGGGCGGATCACCGGCCGGAGCTTCTGGGCCGTGATCGACACCCTGGTCACGGGCATCGCCTTCGGGCTGATCGGCCTGGAGCTCAGCGTGGTCTTCGGCACCGTCACCGACCGCTGGCGAGAGCTGCTGCCGGCCGCCGCGCTCGTGCTGGCGACGCTGGTCGTGGTCAGGCTGCTCTGGCTGCTCCCCGCCGCCTGGGTGGCCAGGCGGCTGCACCGGCCCGACTACGTCGAGGAGATCCCGCTCACCTGGCGCGAGACCATGGTCATATGGTGGGCCGGGATCCGCGGGGTGGTGACCGTGGCGCTGGTCCTCGCCCTGCCGTTCGAGGTGGACGGCGGCGGCGACTTCCCCGAGCGGGACGCCATCGTCTTCGTGGCCTTCGCCGCGGTCATCGGCACCCTGCTGATCCAGGGGCTGACCCTGCCCTGGCTGGCCGGCCGGCTCGGCGTCGAGGCCGACACCTCGGCCGAGGAGCGCCTGGAGCACGAGCTCGCGGTGCGCGCCGCCAAGGCGGCCAAGCGGCGGCTGCGGGAGATCGAGTCACGCCCCGACGTGCCCGAGGAGCTGATCGACGCGCTCGCCAAGCGGGCATACGACATCGGCGCCCGGATCTCCCCACGGGTGGCCCAGGAGGAGCGCAGGGAGACCGTGCGGGCGAGGGTCCACCGGCTGCGGCAGCTGCACAGCCTCTACGGTGAGCTGCTGTCCGCGGCCCGCCACGAGGTGCTCGAGGCACGCCGCGAGCCGGGCGCCGACCCCGAGGTGGTGGACCGGGTGCTGCGCGAGCTCGACCAGCGCAGCATGCCGCACCACGGGGGCCCGTAGCCGTCGCCCCCTCGCCCCGTCGATCGGTCGGACCCGGCCGCGGCCGGTCAGCGCCCCTCGTCCGGCCCCGCGTCGAGCGGGGCGGCGTCGTAACGGACGTGGAAGTGGTGTTGGCCGCTCAGCACCGCGACCGGCTCCTGGCCCGGCAGCTCCACGACGCCGTCGGCACCGGTGGGCAGCACGACCGTCACCCGCAACTCGTCCCCGACCAGCCGCCACTCGATCGAGGTGAGCCCGTACGGCGTCTCGTGCCGGGCCCCGGCGTGCGTGAACCCGCGGCGCGGCCACGGGCGGAAGAGGACGCTGCGGTACCCGGGCGCGGTGGCCCGCATCCCGGCCACCACCCGGTGCAGCCAGTCGGCGACGGAGCCCAGGGCGTAGTGGTTGAACGAGGTCATCGTGCCGGGGTTCACGGTGCCGTCCGGCAGCAGGCTGTCCCACCGCTCCCAGACGGTGGTGGCGCCCTGGCGGACCGCGTACAGCCAGGAGGGGCACTCCTCCTCGAGCAGCAGGTCGTAGGCGGTGTCGACGGCGCCCACCTCCGTCAGCGCGTCGCAGATGATGTTGGTGCCCGCGAAGCCCGTGGCGACCCGGTTGCGCGCCTCGGCGACCAGCTCGACGAGGCGCCGGCCCGCCGCCGCCCGGCGTTGCTCGTCCGGTATCAGCCCGAACACGATCGCCAGGGCGTAGGCCGTCTGCGAGTCGCTGGTCATGCGGCCGTCGGGCCGCACGTACGCGGTCGCGAACGCGTCCCGCACCCGGGCGGCCAGCGCGGCGTAGTGCTCGGCGTCGGCCTGCTCACCCAGCACCTCGGCGATGTCCGCCAGCCGCCGGGCCGAGCGCGCGAAGTAGGCCGTGGCGACGAGGTACCGGTCGGTCCTGGCCGCGGCCGGGTCCTGCGGGGGCGCCGTCGGGTCCAACCAGTCCCCGAGCTGGAAGCCCTCGTTCCACAGGTGGTCGTCGCCCGCCAGCCGGTCGACCAGGTCCACCCACTTCCTCGCCGACCCGTACTGGTCCCGCAGCAGGCCCGCGTCCCCGAAGCGCTCGTACAGCACCCAGGGGGTGAGAACCGCGACGTCGCCCCACACCGCCCCAGGGCGGATGGGAGTCCATCGCTCGTGCGCCGGGATGACGGGCACGTACCAGGGCACCGTGCCGTCGGGCAGCTGTTCCGCGGCCACGTCCCGCAGCCAGCCCGCCAGCATGCCGGAGACGTCGTACAGGAAGCTCGCGGTCGGCGCGAAGACCTGGATGTCACCGGTCCAGCCGACGCGTTCGTCGCGTTGCGGGCAGTCGGTCGGGATGCTGACGAAGTTGCCGCGCATGCCCCACACGACGTTCTCGTGCAGGCGGTTGACGAGTTCGTTCGACGAGGTGAACCAGCCGGTCCGCGCCATGTCCGTGTGGTGGACGCGCGCCACGACGTCGCCCCGCAGCGCCGCCGCCTCCAGGTCTCCTGGCCAGCCGTCGATCCGCGCGTAGCGGAATCCGTGGATGGTGAAGCGCGGTTCCCAGGTCTCCCGCGCGTCGCCGCGCACCACGTAGCGGTCCGTGGACCTGGCGCCCCGCAACGGGCGGGTGTAGATCTCGCCCTCCTGCAGCACCTCCGCGGTCCTGATGGTGATCTCGCTGCCGCGGGCTCCGGTGCCGGCCACGGTGATCCGGAGCCGGCCCACGAGGTTCTGCCCGAAGTCCAGGACCAGCGCCCCGCTCGGCGCCGTCAGCACCGCGACCGGCGCCACCTCCTCCGTGCACCGCACCGGCGGGCCCTGCGGGGCCACGAGGGTGCGTGGGTCGCGCGAGCCGACGCGCACCGGCGACCAGGAGCTGTCGTCGTGGTGGGGGGAGGACCAGCCGGGGGTCTCGGCGCGGGTGTCGTGGCACTCACCGTCGTAGAGCCCCGAGTGCAGGATCGGACCGACCGCCGCCCGCCACGTGGCGTCGGTCGCCACGGTCTGGAGCGTGCCGTCCTCGTAGCGCAGTTCGAGCTGCGCGATGAGGGAGAGGTCGGAGCCGTAGAGGTTCCGGAAGCCGCCGTTCCAGCCGAGTCGTCCCCGGTACCAGCCGTCGCCGAGCCAGGCGCCGATGGCGTTCGGACCGGCCGTGACGAGGTCGGTGACGTCGTAGGTGTGGTAGCGCAGCCGCTGGTCGTACGGGGTCCACCCCGGGGACAGGGCGTCGTCGCCGACCCGACGGCCGTTCAGTTCCACCTCGTAGAGCCCGTGGGCGGTGACGTAGAGGCGAGCCGAGCGGGGGCGGGCCGTGGCGTGGAACTCCCGGCGGACCCGTGCGGGGCGCCGCGTGTCCGACTCGGGGTCCTCCGGCCAGCCGCCGCCGACCGGCACCGCGGTCCAGTCGTCCGGGGAGAGCAGCCCGGCCTCGACCGTGCCGGGTTCGCTCCAGGCACCCGGCTCGTCGTCGTGCCCACCCCACAGCCGCACCCACACCGTGGCCGTCTCGCGCGCGGTCAGCGGGCGGTCCGGCCACGGCACCAGGACCGAGTCGGGTGACTCCACGCGCCCGCTGTGCCAGACGTCCTCCCCCCGGGCGATCCGGAGTTCGTACGCGGCCTGCCGCCAGCCGGGCGGCGCGACGGTCTTCCAGGACAGTCGGGGCGTCGGTTCTCCGATACCCAGGGCTTCCCGATGGTGCTCGAAACGGGGCGGGCTGGGAACGACCATCGGGCGTCCTGTCCTTTCGCTCAACGTGGCGGAACGCAACGGTAATGGATGATGACACGTTTCAATAGCGCCTCCTCACCTCGGCTTCTGTGTGGCATCTCACCGGCGCCGGAGGGATTGACACGTTTCAATATCGGGGAGAGGATCGAGCCCGTGAATGCGCGTCGCCCGGCGAGGGAGCCCCGCACGGGGCGCAGTTCGGGCAGGCGCCGACGACGTCGGGACGAGGAGGCCGGGTCGTGCGAGTCGCAGTGACCGGCAGCGCGGGCACGCTGGGCGGGTTTACGGTGTCGCTGCTGTCCGAGGAGGGGCACGCCGTGTTCGGCGTGGACCTGTCGGGGCCGGCGGGCCCGGGGTTCACCCGCGTCGACCTCACGGACTACGGGCAGACGCTGGACGCGTTCCACGGCGTGACGGCACGCCACCGCGGCCTGGACGCGCTCGTGCACCTCGCCGCGATCCCCGTGAACGGGCTGGTGCCGGACGCGACCACGTTCCACACCAACATGGCCATCTCGTTCAACGTGTTCCACGCGGCACTGCGCGCCGGCATCCGGACGGTCGTGTACGCCTCGAGCATCACGGCGATGGGCTTCCCCTTCGACGAACCGCCGCCCTATCTGCCCGTGGACGAGCGGGTGGTCGCGGCCTACTGCACCTACGGCCTGGTGAAGACGATGGAGGAGGGGATGGCGCGCCAGCTCGTGCGCTGGGACCCCGAACTGTCCATCACGGCACTGCGCTTCACCAACATCGTCCGCCCCGGTCAGTACGCGGAGTTCGGGCCGCCCGGCGACCCGGTCTACCGGCGTGACCTGCTCGGCTCCTACGTCGACGTGCGCGACTGCGCGCGGGCGATCGACCTCGCGCTGCGGTCCGCTCGGCCGGGCTTCGCCGTGTACGACATCGCCGCCTCCGACACCGGCCTCTCGGTGCCGTCCGCCGAACTCGCGCGGACCTGGTTCCCCGACACGCCCGTCACCAAGCCGCTCGGCGAGTTCGAGACGCTCGTCAGCATCGACGCGGCGCGTCGGGACCTCGGCTTCGAGCCCCGTCACCTCTGGCGCGCCGAACGCTGACCCGTGCGCGGGGCGACGCGCCCCGGCAGGCGTGCCAGCCGTACCGGGCGCACCGACGCCCGCCCTCACCTCGTCCGGCGTGCCGCGTGCCCTTCTCCCAGGGGACCGCCCCTGTCGAAGGGCGTCGGGCGCCGGGCCGAGCAACCCCGACCCACGGAAGGACCACAGCATGGCGGCACAACCGAGCGACGACGAGGTCGAACGCTGGGGCGTGTTCGAACGCCGGTTCCCGGCCCCGGTGCCGGAGCGCCCTCTCGACACCGTATTCACCGTGGAGTTCCGGCACGGCGAGCGAGTGGTCACCGCTCCCGGCTTCCACGACGGCGCGGGGGAGTACGTCATCCGTTTCTCGCCGGACGCCGAGGGCACCTGGAGCTACCTGACGCGCTCCGCCGAACCGGCGCTCGACGGGCACGAGGGGCGCCTGAGGTGCGTGCCGCCCGCACCGGGCAACCACGGCCCGGTCCGAGTGGCGGGGACCTACCACTTCGCCCACGCGGACGGCACGCCGTACCGGCCGGTCGGCACCACCGTGTACAACTGGCTGCACCAGCCCGAGGACAGGTACCGGGTGACGCTGGAGGCGGTCGCGGAGGCCGGGTTCAACAAGCTGCGCTTCCTGGTGTTCCCCCAGGGCGGCGGGCACGTGGCCCACCGCCCCGACCGCTTCCCGTTCGCCCGTGACGCGGCCGGCCGCTGGGACGTCGGTGCCGTCGACGTCGCGTACTTCCAGGCCCTCGACCGCGCCGTCGCCGATCTGCTGGCCGCCGGGATCGAGGCCGACGTCATCCTCCTGCACCCCTACGACCAGGGCGACTACGGGCTCGACGCGCTGTCCGAGGAGGAGGACGCCGCCTACCTGCGCCACGTGGTGGCCCGGCTGTCGGCGTACCGGAACGTCTGGTGGTCGATGGCGAACGAGTACGACCAGATGGAACGCCCCGACGACCGCTGGGACCGGGCCTTCCAGGTCGTGCGGGACCACGACGCGCACGGACGGCTGAGGTCGATCCACAACTGGATCGACATCTACGACCACAACAAGCCGTGGGTGACGCACGTCTCCCTGCAGAACGGTTTCGCGGTCGCCGACTTCGGGCGGGCGCTGCTCTATCGGGACGTGTACCGCAAGCCGATCGTCCTCGACGAGATCAAGTACGAGGGCGACATCCCGGAGCGCTGGGGGCACCTGTCCGGGCCCGAGCTGGTGCATCGCTTCTGGGTCGCCACCGTCAGCGGCACCTACGCCAGCCACGGTGAGAGCTTCCTGACCGGGAGCGGCAGCCTCTCGATCGTCGAGGGCGGCGCCTTCCGGGGCGACAGCCCGCCCCGGCTGGCCTTCCTGCGCCGGATCCTGGAGGAGGTCGGGGGAGTGGGACTCGACCCGATCGACAAGTGGGACGACACCACCCACACCGCCGGGATCCCCAGGGTGGAGTACCTGCGCTACCTGGGCCCCTCGGCGCCGGCCCGCTGGCGGTTCACGCTGCCCCAGGGGGTGACCGGGGAGCGCCTGGTGGCGGGGGACCGGTTCGCGGTCGACGTCATCGACACCTGGGACATGTCCGTCGAGACCGTGCCGGGCACCTTCACGCTCACGACCGTGGAGCGCAACGAGGCGACGGCCGACGCGACGATCGAGCTGCCGGCGGGCCGACCGCTGGCCCTGCGGATCCGCCGGGTGGACTGACGGGCCCCTCTCCGACGCGCCGCGGCGCGACCCCGGTCAGCCCTTCACCGAACCGGCCACCAGGCCCTGCATGATCCGCTGGTTGAGGAACAGGTAAAGCGCCAGGACCCCGCCGATGGCGATGCAGATCGCGGCGAACAACGGACCGTAGTCCAGGGCGCCGTACTGTCCGCTGAAGTTCAGCAGGCCCGCCTGGACCGTGTTCAGCTCGCGGCGGTTGGCGAACGTGATGGCGAACAGCAGGTCGTTCCAGATCAGGAAGAACTGTACGAGCGCGACCGTCAGCACCGCGTTGCGCACCATGGGGAAGCCGATGGACACGAACGACCGCAGGACGCTCGCCCCGTCGATGGTCGATGCCTCGAAGATCTCCCGGGGGATCGCCCGGAAGTAGGTCGCCATCATGAAGATCGTCAACGGCAGCCCGTGCGCCGTGTAGGTGATGATCAGCGGCCACAGGCTGCCGGTCAGGTCGAGGTTGAGGTAGATGGTGAACAGCGGCAGCAGGATCATCTGGCCGGGGATCATGATCCCGCCCAGCACGGCGAGCAGCACCGCGTGCCGCCCCCGCCACACCATGACCTCGAGCGCGAAGCCCGCGGCCACGCCGAGG
The DNA here is from genome assembly GCF_042722465.1 of Streptomyces sp. NPDC127098. Classification (NCBI taxonomy): domain Bacteria; kingdom Bacillati; phylum Actinomycetota; class Actinomycetes; order Kitasatosporales; family Streptomycetaceae; genus Streptomyces; species Streptomyces sp. NPDC127098. The sequence goes on along the minus strand of NZ_JBHXFJ010000075.1, from coordinate 14,314 downwards.
ACGATGATGAGGAGCAGGGACGGGACCGTGGCGACCAGGCTGTTCCTGATCGTCGTCGCGAGCATCCCCTGCTCCCACGCGGTCGTGTAGTTGTCCCAGCGGAACTCGGTCGGCAGCTGCCAGGAGGGCGTGTTGAGGAACTCCTGGCTGGACTTCAGCGAGTTCATCACCAGCCAGAACAGCGGGTAGACCTCGACCGCGAGGAGCAGCAGGACGACCAGGACGACCGGGGCCCGCCGGAGCCTCGGCCCGAGCCTCCGGGGCCTCGATGCCCGGGGGGATGCCGGCGTCGCCACCTGCGGGCCGGGAGTGCGAGTCATGATGGACACGGGCGATCCTTCTCAGGCTGTGATGTCGCGGCGCGCCGACCGGAAGATGACGAGTGTGACGAGGAAGCACAGGATGGTCAGCAGCAGGGCGATGGTGCTGCCGTAGCCGTAGTCGCCGTAGGCGAAGGCGGTGCGGTACATGTACAGGGTGAGGGGCGTGTTGCTGGTGCCCGGGCCGCCGTTGGTCAGCGCCAGCACCGAGTCGAACACCTTGATCGTGCCGTTGATGCTGAGGATGACCGAGGACAGCAGGATCGGCAGCGACAGCGGCAGGACGATGTGCCGGAACAGGGTCCAGGCCCGTGCGCCGTCGATGCGCGCCGACTCCAGGATCTCCCCTGGTATGTCCAGCAGTCCGGCGTAGATCAGGACACCGTAGAAGCCCACCGACCGCCAGACGTCCATGATGACGATGACGAGGAACGCGGTGGTGCCCGAGCCCAGCCAGTCGACGCTGCCCAGACCGACGTTGACCAGCAGCTCGTTGACGATCCCGTCACGCGGCGCGGACTGGAACAGCTTCTGGTAGAGCAGCGAGATCGCGACGGTCGGCACGACCACCGGGAAGAAGACGAGGGTGCGCATGATCGCCGAGGACTTGCGCAGCACGAACACGTAGAGCAGCGAGAGCGCGTAGCCGAGGGCGATCTGGCCCACGGTGACGCAGACCGCGTACTTCAGCGTGAACCAGAGCGCGTCGCGGACGTCGGGGTCCTCCGCCAGCCGCTGGAAGTTGTCGAGGCCGGTGAAGGTGAAGCCCTCGATCGCGTTGCCGGTGACGAAGGTGTATCCGAACGACCAGATGACGGGGACCAGCATGACGAGCGTGTACACGAGCAGCGCCGGCCCGAGCAGGATGAGGATGGCGCGCCGGTCGCCGAGGACGGGTGTCACGTGTTCTCCTTGTGCGCTTCTCCGCCCGCGCGGCGTGGGTGCGGGTGGTGTGGGAGACGGGGGCGTGGGGCCGCGTCGGGGGCGCCCCCCGCTTGCGGGGGAGCGCCGCTCACGCGCGCTCCTTCGACGAGGGGCCGTCGGGCGGAGGGCACACGACGCCGGGTCGTGCGCCCTCGCGCGCGGGGGCCGCGAGCCACGTCAGTCGGTGTCGAGGTCGGTCTGCAGCGTCGACATGAAGTCCTCGGGGCTCATCTGCCCGTTGACCAACAGGGCCGCGTTGCTCGACGAGTCCTGTCCGGCCTTGGCGTTGAACAGGGCCTCGAACCACAGCACGGTCTCCGAGCTGTCGGCGATGCGCTGCTGCACGTCCTGCGTCAGCTCGGGGAGGTCGGGCACCGGGTTCTGCGGCCTGAAGCCGGAGATGGTCCGCTCGTCGCGCAGGGACAGCTCACCGAAGTTCTCGGTGATGCAGCGCAGCCAGTCGCCCACCTCGGGGGTGTAGGTGCGGGCGTTGAACGTCGACGGCAGGCCGACGTTGGAGGGGTACTGGTCGATGCTTCCGGCCCCGCCCTCCACCGCCGGGAACGGCATGAAGCCGACGTTGTCGAGACCGATCTGGTTCTGTTCGGGGTCGTTGATCGCCGTGAGGGCCCAGGTGCCCATGTAGAACATGGCGGCGTTGCCGGTGAGGAACTCGTTCTGGGCGCTGTCGTAGTCCAGGGAGGCGATGTTCTCGCCGAAGTAGCCCCGGGCGCCGAGGTCAGCGACGGCCGCCGCGGCCTCGACGTACTCGGGGTCGGTGAGCCTGGCGTCGCCGTCGGCCACGGCCTGCAGGGCGTCCGGGCCGAGTGCGCGGTAGAGATAGCCGGAGACCAGGCGGGTGATGGGCCAGCCCTGCTCGCCGGAGGCGGCGAAGGGCGTGATGCCCTGCGCCTCGAAGGCCGCCGCGACGTCCAGCAGTTCGTCCCAGGTCCGCGGCTCGTCGAAGCCGTTCTCGGTGAAGTACTCCCTGTTGTAGAAGATCCCCTCGATGTTGAACTGGAACGGCAGGAAGTTGAACGCTCCGCCGTAGAGGGACTCGATGGTCGATATCGCCGCCGGTTCGATCATGTCCAGGACGCCGAGCTCCTCGAGTTCCGCCTCGAAGTCGACCAGCATCCCGGCGTCCCAGAGCCGGGCTCCCTCGGCCGGCGTGCCACCCGCCGCGAACATCACCGGCAGGGCGTCCTGGCCGCCCAGCATCTGTATCTGTGCGTCGAGTTCGGCCTGCGGGATCGTGCTCACCTCAAGCGGCAGCTGCTCGTTCTGTTCGCTGCAGGCCCCGTCGGCGAGGGTCTGGAGAACCGGTTCGATGTTGCCGTTCTCGACATTGCGGAGATAGGTGAGGGACTCGGGCGTGGCGCCGCCACCGCCACCGGTCCCGCCACAGGCGGACAGCACCAGAGCGATGCCCGACACCCCTACGAGGGCCACCCTGCGCCCCTGGACCCCAAATGCTCTGGCCACAGTTCCTCCTCGAATTGCGCCATGCATTGATACGTTTCAAGTGCGCGGCATGCTAGCTCCGCCCCCGGGGGGTGTCAAGGATGGTCGCACGGCGCCTCCCGTCACCCGGCGGACGCCGTCTGACGTCAGGCGAAGCGGTTCCGTGAGGTCGCCGGCCCGCGTCCGTGGCGAGCGCCGTCCGAGGTGTTGACATTCTCGCGTCGACGGGTGAAACGTTTAAAGAGCAACAGGGGTTACGACCAGAAGGCTGATGATCATGGGTTGCCTCACGGCACGTCCGGACGGCGTCGAATGGCGGTCCGGACACGAGACGTTGGTGGTGCGCGCCTGGGGGCGCGGCGTCCGGGTGATGGCGGGTCTCCACGAGATCCCGCAGGGCCCGCCGGCCGCGCTCCTCGACCGGGACGGGAGCCCGACCGTCGAGGTCACGATCGACGCGGACACCGCGCGCTTCGGCCACGCCGGCGTCGAGGTGACCGTCACCGGGGCGGGCGAGGTGTCCTTCGCCCGCCCCGGCGCGGGAGAGCCGTTCCTCGCCGAGCAGGCGGCCCACTTCTGGTGGCCGGGCGCCCGGCTGTTCGCGGCCACCGGGAACGGCTACCACCGCGTGGAGCAGCGGTTCGCCGCCGCGGACGGGGAACGGTTCTACGGCCTCGGGCAGCACACCCACGGCATGTTCGACCAGAAGACCGCCGTGGTCGACCTGGTGCAGCGCAACGGTGAGGTGACCATCCCCTTCCTGCTGTCCAGCCGCGGCTACGGGTTCCTGTGGAACTCGCCCGCGGTCGGCCGGGTGGAGCTGGCCGGGAACGGCACCCGCTGGGTGGCGGACAGCGCCCGCCTCATCGACTACTGGGTGACGGCCGGGACCCCGGCGGAGATCCTGTCCGCCTACGCCGACGCGACCGGCAGGGCGCCCACCTTCCCCGCGTGGGCCAGCGGCTTCTGGCAGTCGAAGCTCCGTTACCGCACCCAGGACGAGCTGATGACCGTGGCCCGCGAGTACCGCCGTCGTGGCCTGCCGCTTTCGGTGATCGTCTGCGACTTCTTCCACGGCCCGCACATCGGGGACTTCCGGCTCGACCCGGCCGAGTGGCCCGACCCGCGAGGCATGGTCGAGGAGCTGACCGCGATGGGCGTCAGGCTGATGATGTCCGTGTGGCCCTCCGTGACCGCCGTCTCCGTCAACTTCAACGAGATGCTGGAACGCGGCTACTTCGTGCGCAACGAGCGTGGGGTGGAGGTCGGCGTGCTCTCGCGCGACAAGGGGGTGGAGAACCGCACCTACATGCAGTTCTACGACCCCACCAACCCGGCGGCCAGGGCCTACGTCTGGGAGCGGGTCAAGCGCGGCTACCACGACCACGGCGTCCGCGTCTTCTGGCTCGACGCGAGCGAGCCGGAGATGCGGCCGGCGGCGCCCGACAACCTGCTCTACCACGCCGGGCCCGGCCAGGAGGTGGGCAACCTGTACCCCCGCGAGAACGCGAGGATGATCTGGGAGGGCATGCGTGAGGCGGGGGAAGAGGAGATCCTCAGCCTCAACCGCTCCGCGTGGGCCGGCAGCCAGCGGTACGGCGCCGCGGTGTGGTCCGGGGACATCAGGGCCGACTGGGACTCGCTCGCCCAGCAGCTGCGCGCCGGCCTCAGCATGGCCGTCAGCGGCATCCCCTGGTGGACGACCGACATCGGTGGCTTCCACGGCGGCGACCCGGACTCCCCGGAGTTCCGCGAACTGATGGCCCGCTGGTTCCAGTTCGGGGTCTTCTGCCCGATCACCCGCCTGCACGGGGACCGGGAGCCGCGGATGGCCCCGGGGCCCGAGATGACCGGAGGGCCCAACGAGGTCTGGTCGTTCGGCCCCGAGGTCTACGAGATCCTCACCCGCCAGTTGAGCCTGCGGGAGTCCCTACGTCCCTACATCCACCGGGAGATGGCGAACGTCAGCAGCACGGGCGTGCCGCTGATGCGGCCCCTGTTCGTCGACTACCCGGACGACCCGGCCGCGTGGGACGTGGCGGACGCCTACCTGTTCGGGCCCGACCTCCTCGTGGCGCCCGTCCTCGGCCCCGGCGTGCGGGAACGCGCGGTGTACCTCCCCGCCGGCGCCGACTGGCGCGACGTGGCCACCGGCCGGACCCATCCGGGCGGGACCACGGTGACCGTGCCCGCCCCCCTGCGGCGGATCCCGGTCTTCGCCAGGGAGGGCGCGGCCGACACCGGCGCCGCCTGGCAGGAGGTGGCCGCGTGACCGGGCGGGGCGAGGGCGGGGGCGTCGAGCCCACCGGGCCGGCCGTTCTGGCGGGTCGCAGGGCCCTGGTGACGGGTGGCGCCGGCGCGCTGGGCAGCGTCGTCGCGCGGCGGCTGGCCAGGGCCGGCGCCGACGTGGCGGTCCTCGACCTGGACGAGGCGGGCGCCGGCGAGGTGTGCGGGGACCTGGCGCGACTGGGCCGCCGGGCGCTGCCGATCGGCGTCGACCTCACGGACCACGCGGCCGTCCAGGCCGCGGCCGGCCGGGTCCTGACCGCCTGGGGCGGGGTCGACGTACTGGTCAACGGCGCCGGGGGCGGCGTGGTGGCGCCGTTCGCGGAGATGTCGGCGGAGACCTGGCACGCGATGGTGTCCCGGAACCTCGACAGCGTCTACCACGTGACCCGCGCGGTGTTGCCCGCCATGCTGGAGCAGCGGTACGGCCGGATCGTCAACATCGCCTCGGTCGCGGCCGTCTCCGGTGGCCGCCTGGTACGGGGCGCCACCGCGTACGCCGCGGCGAAGGCGGGCGTCGTGGGGCTGACCAAGGCCCTCGCGGTGGAGGTGGCCGAACACGGCGTGACGGTCAACGCGTTGGCCCCGGGGGCGCAGGCCACCCCCGGCCGCGAGCGGGACACCGAGGAACGGCGCGCGGCCCTGCTCGCGCAGATCCCCACCCGCCTGCTCGGTGAGCCGGAGCACCTGGCCGAGGCGGTGCTGTTCCTCGCCTCGCCCGCCGCCGTCAACGTCACCGGCGTCATCCTGCCGATCGACGGCGGCCACTCGATCTGAACGTCGAAGGTCACAGGAGGTGGTGTGTCATGAACGAGCGGCTGGAGGCCGGTCGGTACTGGTTCGACCAGGTGTACGGGGAGGGGAGGGCGGAGGGGCTGATCGACATGCAGTCCGGGCTCGCGCGCGACCTGGCGCGACTGGGCATCGAGGTCAACTTCGGGGACATCTACTCCCGGCCCGGACTCACGCTCGCCCAGCGTGAACTGCTGTCCCTCGCGGCCCTGGTGGCCATCGGCGGTCTCGAACCACAGGTGCGCGGCCACACGCGCGGCGCCGTCCGGGTGGGCTGCACGGCGACGGAGATCCTGGAGACGGTGATCCACACCGTGCAGTACTGCGGGTTCCCCAGGGCGCTCAACGCCATCCGCGTCGTCACGGACGAACTGGTCGAGCTCGGCGTCGAGCTGCCGCCCGGGCGCGAGGCCACGACGGACTGAGCCACCGGCCCCCGCGGTCCGGTCGGGCCGGTCGGCCCGACCGGTCAGGCCGACCGCGTCGTGGTGCGGATCCGGTAGAGGCTGGTGGACGCGGTGATGTAGAGGTCGTGGCCGTCCGGCCCGCCGAAGCACAGGTTGCCGACCACCTCGGGCACCGGCACGAAGCCGGCGTGCGTGCCGTCCGGGTGGAGGACGTGCACGCCGTCGGCGGCGGCGACCCACAGGCGGCCGTGCTCGTCGACCCGCATCCCGTCGGGCACCCCGTGCTCGACGACGGCGAACATCTCGCCCTCGCCGACCTCGGCACCCGTGACGCGGTACCGGCGGACGTGGTGCGGGCCGTCGTCGATCCACAGCCGGCCGGAGTCGGCCACGTACAGCACGGACTCGTCGGGGGAGAAGGCCAGCCCGTTGGGGTGCGTCATGTCGGTGACGACGGGGCGGGTCGTTCCGGTGGCGGGGTCGTGCCGGAAGACGAAGCAGCCCTCGTACTCGGGCTCCCCTGGATACCCCTCGCGGCCCGAGGAGTGGATGCCGTACGGCGGGTCGGTGAACCAGACCGCGCCGTCGGAGGCGACCACCACGTCGTTGGGCGAGTTGAACCGGCGGTTCTCCCACCGGTCGACGATCGTGCGCGGGGTCCCGTCCCGGTCGGCCAGCTCCACGGCCCGGCGGCCGTGGCTGCACTCGACCACCCTCCCGGACCGGTCGAGGGTCCGGCCGTTGGCGTACCCGACCGCTCGGCGGAACACCGAGGTGCTCCCCGAGGCGGCGTCGAACTCGAGGATCCGGTCGTTCGGGATGTCGCTGAAACGTATCCGGTGGGACTCCGCGAGCCAGACCGGGCCCTCGGTCCACGCCGCGCCGCGGTAGAGGTGCTCGAGCACGGCACCCGCCGCCACCAGGGAACTCGTCGCCTCATGGGTCATGCGGGGAGGGTAACAGCGACTGCTCCCCGCGGCTTGCGGTCGGCGATAACATCTTGATACGTTTCAAACGTCGGGCGCGGTCGCCCTGGGCGCGGCCCACCCGCGGCCGCCGACGCCCTGGCGGGCACGGATTACGGCCACCGGGCCGTCGTGCGGCAGGATGGGCGACGCGCCGCCGGTGGACGCGTGCTCCACCGCGGGCGGAACACGGGAAGTCTCAGCGGTCAGGGAGGATGGCGTGGCGAGGGTCGGCATTCGAGAGGTGGCGACGCTGGCCGGGGTGTCCGTCGGCACGGTCTCCCACTACCTCAACCATCCGTCCCGGGTCTCGCCGGAGAAGAGCGAACGCATCCAGCGGGCCATCGACAAGCTCGGCTTCGTCCGGAACAACGCCGCCTGGCAGCTCCGGCTCGGGCGCAGCACCACGATCGCCTACATCGTCCCCGATGTCAGCAACCCGTTCTTCGCCGCCATCGCGGAGGGCGTGGAACAGCGGGCCGCCGCGCACGACCTGTCGGTGTTCATCGCCAACCCCAACCGCAGCCGCGCCCGGGAGGACGCGTACCTGGAGATGTTCCAGGCCCAGCGCGTGCAGGGACTGCTCGTCGCCTCGCACGAGCCGATCGAGGACCGCCTGATCACGTTGCGGCAGCGCGGCGTTCCCTCGGTGCTGGTCGGCCAGCGGGGGACCTTCGCGGACCAGCCCTCAGTGTCCGTCGACGACGTCGCGGGCGGCCGGATGGCGGCGGCCCATCTGCTGGAGCTCGGGCGCAGCCGGATCGCCTTCGTCGGTGGGCCGCTCGGCATCCGCCAGGTCGCCGACCGGCTGGACGGCGCCGGCAGCGTGATCGGCCAGAGCGCCGAGGGCACGCTGGAGGTGATCAACGTGGCGCACCGCACCATCGCGGAGGGCCGTGCCGTGGCCCGGCTGCTGGCGGCGCGTCGACCGCAGCGCCGGCCGGACGCCGTCTTCGCGGTCAACGACCTGATCGCGCTCGGCCTGATCCAGGAACTGGTGCTCGGCCACGGCATCCGGGTGCCCGAGGACATCGCGGTCATCGGCTATGACGACATCGAGTTCGCGGAGTCGTCCCTGATCCCGCTCAGTTCGATCAGGGCGCCGCACGAGGAGTTCGGCCACACGGCGGTCGACCTGCTCGTCGACGAGATGGGGGAGGAGCCGCGGGACTCCCCGAGCCAGATGGTGTTCCAGCCGGTGCTCGTGCCCCGTGCCTCGACGCTCGGGGCGGCGGGCTGATCCCGGGCTCCGCCCTCAGGCGGGCTCGGGCGGCGCCGCGGCCGGGCTGGTGTTGATCCGCGGGAGCGCGTAGGGGTGGTTGTCGCGCAGCCAGGCGACCAGCTCCTCGCGGACGGCGCACCGCACCGACCAGGCGTCGCTCGCGTCGGCCGCCGAGATCGCCGCCCTGACCTGGATGGTGGTCGGGGTGGTGTCGGTGACCACCAGGTCCCAGTGCCTGCCGTCCCAGTCGGCGCGGCCCTCGAGGAACTCCCCGAGGTGCTTGCGTAGCTCGGAGACCGGCGCGGTGTGGTCCAGGTGGAGGAAGACGGTGCCGGTGATCTCGTTGCCGCCGCGCGACCAGTTCTCGTAGGGGCGGTTGTTGAAGTACGACACCGGCATCGTCAGCCGGCGGTCGTCCCATATCCGCACGGTCAGGAACGCCAGCGACATCTCCTCGACGGTGCCCCACTCGCCGTCCACCACCACGGTGTCGCCGATCTTCACCGAGTCGCCGAAGGCGATCTGGAGGCCGGCGAAGAGGTTGCTCAGCATCGACTGCGCCGCGACACCGGCGATGATGCCGATCACGCCGGCCGACGCCAGCATCGAGGTGCCGAGGGTCCGCAGGTCGGGGAAGAGCACCAGGATGGTGACGGCGGCGGCGACCACCGCGAGGACCGAGGTGATCACCCGGCGCAACATCGTCAGCTGGGTTCTGAACTGCCGCACCCGGGCCAGGTCGTGGGTGCGCGCCTCGTAGCGGGCCAGGTAGTTCTCGGCGACCGCGCCGGCCGCCCTGATGGTCAGCCAGGCGGTCGACGCGATGGCCACCAGCGCCAGCAGGCTGCGCATCACGTCGCCGCGCCGCAGTTCCAGGTCGAACAAGTCGTAGGCGACCTGGGTGCCGACCGACGCGAACAGCACCTGCAGCGGCAGCTGGCAGCGGCGCAGCAGCCCCCACAGGCGCGTGTCGGGGTGCCGCGCGTCGGCCGCGCGCAACGCCCGGTCGATCATCCAGCCAATGACCACGGTGAGCGTGATCGTGCCGCCTATCGCGAGCAGCGGCCGCAACACGTCGTGCATCGGCGCTCTCAGCTCCTCTTCGCCGCTTCGTGTGGCGGGGCCTGTCGAACCCGCCTGGCAGGATTGCGCCTGCCCGGACCCATAGCTATCACCCGAGGGATTTTCGGACCGTGACCGATATCATGCTTTTTCATTCCGTCGTCGGGCTACACCCCGCCGTCGAGGAGGCCGCCGAGCGGCTGCGGGCCGCGGGCCACCGGGTGTTCACCCCCGACCTGTTCGACGGCCGCGTGCCGGAGTCGATCGAGGCCGGCACGGAGCTCAAGGACGAGATCGGCCAGGACGAGATCCTGCGGCGGGCCATCGCCGCGGCCGCTCCGCACTCGGAGGGCGGCCTGGTCTACGCGGGCTTCTCGCTCGGCGCCTGGCTGGCGCAGACCATCGCGCTGGGCGACGAGAAGGCCCGTGGCCTGCTGTTGTTGCACGGCACGGGGGAGGTCCAGGATGACGCGGACGTCGACGGGCTTCCCGTGCAGCTGCACGTCGCCGACCCGGACGCCTTCGAGCCGCACGACTGGCTGACCGTCTGGTACCTGAAGATGCGGGGCGCCGGGGCCGACGTGGAGGTCTTCCGGTACCGGGGCGCGGGGCACCTCTACACGCACCGGGGGCTGCCGGACCACGACGCGGAAGCCGCCGAGCGCACCTGGCGGGTGGCCGAGGACTTCCTGCGCGACCTGGACTGAGGACCGGCGCCGGCTCACTCCCGCTCGCAGCGGCCGCGGGCCGCTGCTCGGTGCCGGTGCCGGCACCGAGCCACCGGGTATGTCTTGACGGCACTGGTGGCCCGGGTCCCTCCCGTCACTCCCGCTCGCAGCGGCCGCTTGGCCCGTCGTCGCCGGGTTGGCAGATGTAGACCCGGTCGTCCGGCTCCGTGGAGAGGTAGCGGCCCATGCACTGGTTGGAGGTGGTGCGGCCGCGGTCGGCGCAGAAGGCGAGCGCGTCGCGGCCGTCGGAGAAGGGGCCCGGCGCGTAGATCACCCAGTAGCCCGGGTTGAGCGAGGCGAAGTCGTCGCTCAGCACCACCTCGGCCTCCGGCATGCCCTCGGCGCGGACGGCGGCCAGCCGCTGGTCGCGCACCTCGGGGCCGCTCTCGACCGGCTCGGAGAACAGCTGGGCCATCCAGAAGCCGGCGTCGGCACCGGCGCCGCCGTCGGCCGGGTCGTCCTCCGGCTCGTCGGTCGTCGGCTCCTCGGTGGGCTCCAGGGTCGGCTCGGTGGTCGGCTCCCCGGGGGAGGGCGTCGACCCCTCGGGGGTGGCGGGGGAGGGCGGCACCGGATCGACCTCCCGGTCCGTGGGCTCGCCGCCGACGGTCGGGTCGGGGTCCGCGGTCGCGTCCGAACCGCCGCCGAGCAGCAGGGCCGCGGTGAGGCCGCCGGCGAGCAGCACCGCGCCGGCGGTGAGCCCGGCGACCAGCGCCGTCCTGGACCGCCCGGCCCCCGTGCTGCCGGGCGGGGGCGGCGACACCCGGGTCGGCCTGGTCTCCGGGGTGGCGGCCGGCTGCCAGGCGGGGGCGGCCGCGGCCTGCTGGGCCGCCATGGCCAGCATCGCGTCCAGATGGGCGGCGGTCGGCCTGGCCGCCGGGTCCCTGACCAGCAGCGCGCTGAGCACGTCGCCCAGCGGTCCGGACCGCACCGGCGGCGGGACCGGGTCCTCAAGCACCGCGGCGAGCGTGTTGACGGTCGACGCGCGGCGCAGTGGGCTGACGCCCTCGGCCAGCAGGTAGAGGGTGATGCCGAGCGACCACAGGTCGGCCGCCGGGTGGTCGGGGGCGCCGCGCAGCCGCTCGGGCGCGATGAACTCGGGGGAGCCGACGATGCCGCCGGTCATGGTCAGCGAGCCGCCGTCGGCCACCGCCGCGATGCCGAAGTCGGTGAGCACGGCCGAGCCGTCCTGCCGCAGCAGCACGTTGGCCGGTTTCACGTCCCGGTGGTGGATGCCGGCCTCGTGGGCCGCGCGCAGCGCCGCGAGCACGTCGCGGCCGTAGCGGATCACCTCGCCCCAGGGCAGCGGTCCCGCGGCGACCCTGGACGCCAGGGTGTCGCCCGGCAGCAGCTCCATCACCAGCCAGGGGTGCGGCTGGAGGTCCACGATGTGGTAGATCCGCACCACGTTGGGGTGGTTGAGCCTGGCCAGCGCCCGGGCCTCGCGCAGCGCCCGCTCCCTGAGCATCGCCTCGGTGGCCGGGGCCGCGTCCTCGGGGGGCCGGACCTCCTTGATCGCCACCTCCCGGTGGAGTGCCAGGTCCATGGCCCGCCACACCGTGCCCATGCCCCCGCGGCCGAGCCGCTCGCGCAGCTCGAAGCGGGCGTCGATCACCTGTCCCGGTTCTCCCCCTGGCATGGGCAGAAGCGTAAGGGGAGCCAACGGGCGGGCGGAAACCCGGTGTTCGGTTCCGGGACCGGGTGGGCCGCCCGCCCGTGGCGCGGATCAGTCGACGCTGTTGGCCTCGACCATGGCCGTGAAGTCCTCCGGCGTCTGCGGGGTGTCGACCACCTCGCCGTTGAACTTCAGGGTCGGGGTGCCGGTGACCTCCTCGTCGGCGTTGAACTTGTCCGACATCTGGAGCGCCCAGACCGCGAAGGTGCTGTTCTGGACGGCGTCCTCGAACTGCTGGTTGTCCGCGAGCTCGGGGACCGACTGGGCCAGTTCGAGCAGGTAGTCGTCGTCGGCGAACTCGTCGGACGACTCCTCGGGGTGGAACTCGGCCGAGTAGAGCGCGTCGTGGTAGGCCACGAACGCCTCGGGGCTGACGTCGAGCGCGGCGCCGAGCGCGTTGAGGGCGTTCTTCGAGCCGCTGCCGGTCAGCCGGTCGTCGAGGAAGGTGCCGAAGACGTACTCGACGGCGTAGTCGCCGTTCTCGACGCCCTGCCTGACCGTCTCGCCGGTGCCCTGCTCGAAGGCGGCGCAGGCCGGGCAGCGCGGGTCCTCGTAGAGGGTGAGGGTGTTGGCGGCGTCCTCGTCGCCGACCCGGACGGTGAGGCCGTCGTCGCCGGTCGCGTTGGCGGGCGCGGCGGTGGCGAACTCGGCCTGCTCGCCGCTGGCGCCGTCCTCCAGCTGGGAGCGCACCGCGCCCCAGTCGGTGTTGTCACCGCCGCCGCCCATGCTGGCGACGGTCATGCCTATGCCGCCGGCGACGCCGAGGATGGCGACCGCCGCGCCGCCGCCGACCAGTCGCCGGCGCAGCCTGGACTTCTTCTCCTGACGCTCGCGTTCGGCCCGCAGCCTTTCCCTGGCGGCCCGCTTGGCCTCGGCGGAGTTGCGCTTGCTCATGGTGGGGTTGTCTCCGTGTGTGTGGTGTGTCGGTCGGCTGTCGCGCGCGGGGCGGTGGCGCGGCGGCGTGAGATCACGCCGGCGCGTACCGCCGGGCGGCGGGCGGACCGCGTCGGAGCACGGAGTGGGCGAGGGCGGGCAGCGCCGGGGCCGGGCGGTCGGCGTCGGTGGCGCGGGGCAGCGGACGGCGGGCAGGGCGCCGGTCGACGCGGGCGGCCACCGCGAGCAGCAGCGGCCGGAAGCCGGCGGCGACGGCCGCGCGCAGCAGCCTGGCCAGCGCGGCCTCGCCGCAGCGCAGCCAGCCGGCGGCGAGCAGGCCCACGGCCAGGTGGGCGGCGAGCAGCAGCCAGGGGCTGGCGGTCAGCGGCCCGGGACCGCTCGCGGTGAGCCGGGCCAGCGGGGCGCCGAGGTCGCCGCCGCCGCAGATCAGGTCGAGGCCGAGGAGCCGCAGCGGGCCGGTGACCGGGCCGCCGCCCGGGCCGTAACAGGTGGCCTGACCGGAGGTGAAGACGGTGTCGGCCGCCAGGTGCAGCGGCAGGAGCAGCCCGGCGATGGGCCAGAAGCCCCGCTCGCGGTCGCCGGCGAGCAGCAGCGCGACGGCGAAGACGCCGGCCGCGACCAGAGCCACGGTGGGCAGCGGCAGCGGCGCGCCGGACAGCAGCACATGGGCCCCGGTGGCGAGCGTGACGGAGAGCGCGGCGAACACCGCCGCGCGCAGCACGCGTATCCAGGAAGCCGATATGCCCATCGAGCCGAGTGTGCCATGACGCTTGCCGCGGAGGGCACGGCGGGACGCCGCGGGTGAGGGCGCCGCGAGGCGCGGCGCCCGCGCTCGGGGCGGCGCCCCGAGCGCGGTCCTGAGGAATCAGTCCTGCCTTCCTGACCTTGGAAGATCTCTGCTGTGGCGGCTCTGACCTGGGGAAACGCTGTAGTGGGCGGGTGCCTCCCGAGGGCGTACGACGGGGCCTCGTGGGGGTAGGGTCGGAGGCCCCTGACCCTGCTGCGGAAGGCCCGTGGAGTGACCAAGCCGTTCACACACCTGCATGTTCACACCCAGTACTCGCTGCTGGACGGTGCGGCGCGGCTCAAGGACATGTTCAAGGCCTGTAACGACATGGGCATGTCCCATATCGCCGTGACGGACCACGGGAACCTGCACGGGGCGTACGACTTCTTCCAGCAGGCGACGGGGGCCGGGGTGACGCCGATCATCGGGATCGAGGCGTATGTGGCGCCGGAGTCGCGGCGGCACAAGCGGCGGGTGCAGTGGGGACAGCCGCACCAGAAGAAGGACGACGTCTCCGGTTCCGGTGGTTACACCCACAAGACGATCTGGGCCGTCAACAAGACCGGGCTGCACAACCTGTTCCGGCTCTCCTCGGACGCCTACACCGAGGGCTTCTTCGTCAAGTGGCCCCGGATGGACAAGGAGACCATCTCCCAGTACTCCGAGGGCCTGGTCGCCTCCACCGGCTGCCCCTCGGGCGAGGTGCAGACGAGGCTGCGGCTCGGCCAGCCGGACGAGGCGTTGAAGGCGGCGTCCGACTACCGGGACATCTTCGGCAAGGACCGCTACTT